>DATIBL010000035.1:0-16202 GCA_035457505.1 Minisyncoccota bacterium
CGGTCGCAACCGCAGGAGCTGCAGGTGCTGGCGCAGCAACCTGTGCTGCTGCGGCCGCTTCTGCCTGCATGCGCGCAAACGCCTCTTTTGCGATCGGAAGCGATGCAGCATTCGAGAGATTCCCGTTTGGCATCTTAAAAATGACTTCCGGCGACCCAGCGATACCTCGAATTTCGCCAATCTGCATTTCGCTTTGGATCGCGCGCACCTGTTCTTCGGGGAGAGTCTCAAGTATGCCGGGGATTTCCTTCATCCCCTCCGCGCTCCGCGATGCTCGGATCGCAGCAAGCACCTCCGGAGCAAGGGCTTCGGGTGTCGCGCCTTCGTCGTCGCCAAGATCAAAGAATTGCGCAGTAACTCCGCGTCCGGTCGACGCCGAAGCTGCAACATCCGTGGCAAACGCACCGGCGGCAGCAAACGCCGCGCCGATCTTGGCCGCTTGTTTGCCGCGGCGATCGAGAAATTCTGCCTGACGTACAGTGACAGCTTTCTCTGAATACGAGAGGAATTTTGCCAAACGATTCTTGAGATCGGAATCCCATTTTTGTTCGACGGAGGCTGTCGCAGCCGCACCGCCGAGCGCCTTCAGCAGACGATATTGGTTGGCGATCCCCTCCGCTCCGTGCGCGCCAAAATCGATCAACCCCTTGTCGATCTTTTCTTTGGTAAAGGTGTACCGCGCATCCAGGCGACGGACGATCAGATCACGCTCCTTGGCGATCTCGGGCGTGCTCGGCGCGCCATTCGCGAGCGCTTCATCGATCGCAGCGAGTCGGTCTTCGAGCTTTGTGATCTTCTCCGCGAGCGCTCCAGCATTCACGATGTGGCGGCTCGTTTTGTCGGCCTCAAACGCGACGGTGCCGAGCTCGCGCGCAAGCGCAATGCGCCGTTCATTCGCAGCGGGATCCTTGGTGTCTTCTGGAATCTGCGCAAGTTCCGCCTTGATCGCAGCAATCTTCTCGCGCGATGCACGCTCGCGCTCCGCGACGCCCATCTTCGCGAGAACTTCCTTCTCTTCAAGGTCGGTGCGGGCGCGCTGGCGGCCCATCATGCGACCCACGCCGTATCCCGCAAGCGGCGCAGCGAGAAGTCCGGCAACTGCTCCGCCGCCAAGCGTGGCAAGCGTACCCGCCGCGACCACGCGCGTAGCGCCACCGACTGCGAACGAACCGAGACGCAATCGCGAAGACGACTTGGCCCAGCGCATCCAGCTCGACTGATCTTTGATGTCGGCAAGCATGCGCTCTGCGCCGGGATCAGTATTGAAAAATTGATTGAACGTGATCGCGCGATCGATCTCGAGCGTATCCATGACGGCAGCCTCGTCGCCGGTCTTCACACGCTTCAGTTCAAGCATCTCGTGGAGCGCCTTCTCGTATGCACTCTTGGCTTCAGTGAACTTCTGCTTGTCTGCACCATCGCGGGACGCACGGCCGGTCACAAACGCACTGACGGAATCGAGCGCCTTGTTGACCTTCCCGCTCACGGCCTGATCGAGTTCCGCACCAGAGAGATCGGGCTTCTTTGCTTCCATGAAGGCCTGCGCGGCGGCATTGAACGCATTCACTCGACTGCGCTCCTCTTCCGAAAGGTTGCCCCCAAAATCACGCTCGGAAACAAACTTGAGTCGGAGTTCTCCGCGCTCTCCGACCTCGGCATCCGGACCCTCCTTGGCCAAAAGCGCGAGCGAACGAACAAGCTCGACGCGATCAGGTGCGCCCTCAGACGAAAGCTTCTCGGCGAGCTGCTTTTCCTCGTCGGCAAGCCACTTGTCCTTCATCAGATTCATCCCTGCACGTTTCCAGGTCTCTTTCTTTGCGATCTGCTCGGCCGCAACTGCGAATCGGCGCCACCACGTGCGCGGTGTCGACACGCGCTCCGAGAGATAGGTCTGCTGCTCCTTCGAAAGTGGCGTCGAAAGGCTGTCCATCTTCTCGCGGTAGTGCTTGAGCGCCTCGCCTTGGATCTGCTGGACGGAATATTGATTGAGATTGCGAAGCACGAGCGCCTGCTGCCCGGCCGAAAGCGATGTGAACTCGGGTACGGCTTCAAGTTCCTCTTTCGAGAACTTGAACTCCTTTTCCGCGCGCGCCAGGATCTCCGGGTCGATCGGACCCGCGAATGCTTCAGCGGGAAGAGACGGTGCCTCAAGAGAACCAGCGGCAGCACCAGCTGCGACGATCGTCCCTCCGACTGCCGCAAGGTAGTCCGCCTTGCGCTTCTTGTAGTTTTCGGCCGCCCCGGCATCGCCCTTCTCTTCGGCTTCGGCGATCATGTGGTCGTACCAGCGCTCGAGCTTGCCCTTCTCATTCTCGCTTCCGGTGCGCACCTCTGCATGCTCGGCTTTGTAGGCGAGGACCGCATCGCGATATTCTGCTTCGCGCTTGGCGAGCGCTTCCTCGACAGAGCGGACGAGGTCAATCGCGCCTTTCTGTTCCGCATCAGGCAGCATCGCCTCAAGACGGCGCATGCTCTCGTCGTACTCGAGCGACATGTTTCGGAGGTGCTCCTCCTCCGCGCTTCGCTCGAGATGCTCCTCGGGAATCGCTGCGTCGCTCGAAACTTCGTTGTATGCATTCAGGTCGCCGAGCGGAATCTCGCGGCGATTTGCGCCCTTGCGGACCACGACCATCCCCGTGTCCTTCTTCATCGCCACAACCTTCCAATCGTCTTCGACTGCGCCGGACATACCGGCCACAACCACGCATTCCCCGTAGGCATATCCCGGAACCGTGGAATAAGCGGGCGTTTCCAAAAGCTCCGCGTCGTCTTTCTGTGCCGCGTTTTCTTCGACATCAGCAAGATGTTCATGTGCCTCAACCTGTGCGACCTCTTCGGGGGTCGGTTCTCGGGCTTCAAGCTCCTCCCCGAGCGACGGAGCGGCTTCGACTGGAGCAGGTGCTTCCTCAGCTTGGGGAGCTGGCGCTGCGTCGGCGACAGTTGCTTCTGACACGCTCGGAGTGCGAGCAGCGCGATATGCATCGCGAGCTGCGGCAACCTTGCGACGAGCTTCGACCGCACGAACCGGATCAGCAGAACGATATGTGTCGACGGCTTTTGCGAGTGCATCGGTGACCTCCTTCGGCACCGGGGCATTTGGATCAAGGTCTTTGACGGAGATCCCCTGCCAGCGCAAGACGTTTGCATGGTGTCCCGATTTGCGAAGGCGGTAGGTTTCGCCTTCACGCGCAAGCTGCTCCGACAAGCGCGCAGCTTCTCGCGACTGCGAGACGAGCTCGCCGAAAACGCTTTCTGCGGCTGCACGGCCGAACCCCTGTGTCTCGAGCGCCTGCACGAACATTCGCTTCGAATGATGCTTCAGGAAATTGCGCTTCTGCTCATCTTCGATGGTACCTGCCTTCTCGTATGCACCGACGAGCGTCGCGAGGACAATCCCGCCCGCTGTATGCGCGTCGAAAAGCGCGACGTGTTTCCGCGCGCGGCCAACCGCACTCATATAACGATCAAGGGTTTCCCTTGCTTCCTTCTCTCGCGAAAGCTCAAGCTCGGACACTGTTTCTCCCTTCTTCCGTGCGCGCTCAATATCGCGGATCGCTCGGCGCGCCTCCATTGCCTCCGTGTGGAATTTTCCAGTCAGTGTTTCATTGATGCTCTCGATCTCTTTGTTCGCAGGATCTTCCTTCGACTCAGTCGCGGGAGCAGGAACAGACTCAAGAGAGGGAGCGGAGTCAGCAGCAGTCACCCGGGCGGGCTCAGCGGGAGAGATCTCTGCGGCAGGCGTAGGGGCTGCAGCAGATTCGACTGGTGCAGAAGCAACCTCGGCTTCTGGAGCCGGGTTCACAGGCGAGGCAACGGCGACCTCCTCGTGCGCCACAGGAGCGGAGGATGCTTCGACGGTCTGAATACCGAGATGCTGGAGATCCTCGAACGAGCGGACCGACATGACGGGAATTCTCTTTGGCTCTGAAGCCCCCGGAACAGCAGACGCTTCGGGCTCAGCATCGGCCTTGATCGGATTTGTCTGAAGATACGCCTCGAGAGCATCGAGTGTGGCCTTCCCGGCTTTTTCGGGGTCGGTCCAAACCTCGTCCTCGTGCTGGACCCCTCCCTGCTGAGCTCCATTCTGTGGCGTCTCCATGGACATGACAATTATATTATATCACAAATTTGCACAAGTAGTCAAATACGCCCGACTTCCCTCGTGTGCTCTCTCCATTTTATCCCATTCAGCGCGCAAAACAAAATCCTGTCGAACCTGGATCGCAGAGTATTTCTTGAATGCGCCAGCACGCCAATACAAAGAGAAACCGCCTTTTGTTTGAAGGCGGTTCTACTCATTGACGCTCTCGCGATAGGGGTCTGCGGCAGGAGTCGACGGCGTCGCTTGCGAAGGCGGAGCGATCTGAATCCGCGCCTGTGCGACTGGTACTAGAGAAGGATTCGAGGCGCTTGGTTGGATCTCCGGGACAGGGGCTGGAGCCTGCACCACGGGAGCCGGCTCAACCGGTGCTGGCTGGCGTTGCACTGGCGAAACATGCACGCTTGCGGTCGGTCCGACGATCGGTTGCGGAGGAAATGTGTACTGCCCCTGGAGCGGCTGCGCAGGATCGTGAGGAGTCTGCGGCTCTGCGGCAGGTTCCGGGTGCACAACCGTCGATTGCCATGCGTGACCAGGAGCAACCGGAGCTGGCGGCTGCGTGTATGCCGGATTCCAGGAGACTGGCTGCGTCCCAGGGTGGGGCGCACCGAGCGATGCGGGATCGAATGCGGGAGCTGGCGGCTGCTGCGCTGGAGGAGCAACAGGGGCATTGTACTGCGGCGCATACGGCGGTTGCTGCTGCGCGCTTTGCGGATATTGCTGCTGGTACTGCGGATACTGAGCGGGCATCTGCTGGCTTTGCTGCGGCGCAGGATACTGCGGCGCAAGCTGCGGAGCATACTGCTGCGGCATCTGCTGAACGGGGGGCATGGATTGCGGCGCCGGATACGCCGCATTCGGGATCTGTGCAGCATGGGCGAGTTGCTGCGGAAACTGGGCACCAGGCATCGGCTGCTGCGACGGAAACGCTTGTGGCGTTGGCTGCAATGCCTGAGTCGCCATCATTGGACGCGGAGCCCCAGCCTGCGGCGGGACGGCACCGGGAGTAGCGCCCGGGGTCGCAGCTTGAGCTGGGCGAGCCGACGCGGCGAGATATTTCTTCATGATCGCATCATCAACGATCTTGCGGTCCTGTCCGTACTTGAGATACGAAAGCGTCATCAGCTGCTCCACAATCTCGGGGTGCCCCGCCGGATGGAATCCTGTCTCAATATTGAACGGCGCAACCGGCTTGCCGTTCAACAAGAGTTTCGCGTATGCGTTGTGATTGTCGAGCTTGATGATGTCCTCGGGACTGAATGTCGGCGCAAACTGTGCTTCGAGGAACTTGGCATCCTCTGCCCCGACGCGATGCACCACCATCGATCCCACGTTCCCAAACACGGCATTCTTGATCGGCTCCTCGAGCTGTCCGATGAACTGATGCGCGATATTGAGCGAAAGGCCGTATTTGCGCGCCTCGGAGAGGATCGCTGAGATCGAATCAGTGGTGACGTTCTGGAATTCGTCGATATAGAGATAGAAATTCGGAAGCGCTTTGCCGAACGAATCCACGCGCGACATCGCCGCCATCAAGATCTTTCCGACCAGGACGAGGCCGATCAGGTGCGAATTGATCTCGCCGAGCCGCCCCTTCGCAAGATTCACGAGAAGGATCTTCCGCTGATCCATAATGTCGCGGAAGTTGAACGACGACTTCTCCTGCGCAATGATCGGGCGCATCACATCGTTCGAGAGGAAGACGTCGAATTTGTTGGTGATGTACGGGATCATATTCGCAAGCCCCGCCTCGCCGGAGGTCTTGGTCGCGATATCGCGCCAGAACTGCACCACGATCGGATTCTTGCAGCGCGAGAGCTTGAGCTCGCGGAATTTCGGATCGGCCATGACGCGCGGGATCTCGAGCAGCGTGTTGCCGGTCTCGGGGTCCTCCATGACGAGCATCGTCGCATTGCGGAAGTACTGCTCGAATGCCGGACCCATGGCCTCTGGCGTCGAAGAGTACAGCTTGCGAAAGATCGACAGGAGCTCGTTGACCACGAAAATCTTCTGCTCAGGCTTCGTCTGATCGTATTCGAGCATATTGAGCCCGAACGGCCGCGGCGTGTACGACGGATCGAAATAGATGACATCGCCGATGCGCTCCTTCGGGATCGTCGCGAGGATATCCTGTACATCAGAGCCGTGCGGATCGATGAAACAGCAGCCGTCGCCGTTTGCGATATCCTGAATGATCATATTCTTCAGGAGCTTCGACTTTCCGGTCCCCGTCTGGCCGATGACATAGAAGTGGCGCAAGCGATCGGCCGGAGTCACGCGCACTTCGCGCTCCGTCCCGCGATGCTTGTTGACGCCGATCAGAATACCGGACGCAGGAAGCTCTGCAGGAGCGGGGGCAGTCGCGAACTTGGTGGTCTTCAGCTGCGGGGCGTCTTGCACGGTGATCGACTGCGGAAAATGGTACATGGTCGCGAGTTCCTTCGTGCTGAGAAGAATTTCGGAGCCCTCATCGCGGAGCCGGAAGGTGAACGCATGCGCAAGGGTGTCGAGCGACGTGCCGCGTATCCGCTCAAACTTGATGCCATTCCCGCCCTGGCGCGTGAACTGATTGAACGATGCTTCAAGTGAGGAAAGGATCGACTCGGCCCGCTCACGCGAACCCGCCGACACAAGGATGCGAATACTCGCCCGAAGGAGCGGCCGCTCGATCTTCTCTTCGATCATCGCCACCGCTTTCTCCGCAAACTCAACCTGATGATTGTCCGGTCCGTTCGGATTGCGCTTCTCCATCTGCGTCGCCACGAACTCTGAGAAGGTCTTGGCAAGCACGCCCCCGATCGAGAGCGGAATGTTCGCCGCGCGCTTCACCGGAACGCCCTGCTTGATCTGCCCGATCGCATGCTTAAACTTCCCCACGATGCGCTCCGTATCCGGCGAGACGACAAACTGGATCGCCGCACCTTCGCCATCGCGCTCGATCTTGGAGAATCCGCTCAGGAGCACTTTGAGCGGGTCGAGACCGGCGGTATCCGAAAACTGGATCGGGAAGACAAAATTGTTCGTCACCACGCCCGTCGAACCGGCGATATGGCCGAATTCGTTGAACACATTGTAGTCGCCGGGCACCTCTTCGACCTTGGCGATCGGGAAAGAACCGAGGAATTGCTTTACGAAAAGGTCGCGGTCCTTATCGGGCACGGCGACAAAAAAGACGATGTCGTTCGAAAAGTTCGAGAGCGCAAGCTCGAGCGTGAAGGGCGCGCGGCCGCTCGAATGCTCCTGATCCGACGGCAGCATGCCGACCAGAAAGCGATCCATTGCCGCGATCACGTCCTGGAATGTCGGACCGCCGTCCCCCGCTGCAGCCGGGAGCGTGACCTCGTAGAGCGTCATTCGCACCCCGCGCGAAAGATCCCGCTCGCGATCGAGTCCTGGTACGGCAGCACCCGACTTCACATACTCCACGAGCACGCGATGAAAGTCGTCTTCGATATGCGGATTGCGCATGGCCCGTGCGATCGCGATCGCGCCAAGCACGCCTTTTTCGGCGAGGATGCGGTAGAGCTCGCGCATCTTCTCGCGATGCGGGATCGACCCGAGATGCTCGACGACGCGCTCAAACTCCGGATTGTCGACATGGTGCTCCCCGGTCGCTTCGCTCACATGCACAGCCTCCGCGGGCGGCGCCTTCACATATTCGTGGATCGCCTCCGAGATCGCAGCTTCCTTCGCCATGGGCGTCTGCTCCGCATAGGCGTGCTGCTCCTTCTCCGCGACTTTTTCGCGCAGGTATTTCAGCTCCTCCTCGGGAGAGGAAAACTTCGGTGCCTCCATGTTCGGCCCTGACTGCTCCATACTGCGTCTATTATATCAGAGGCGGGAGGGAATCGAGAACCACTGGAGCGGGGGGGGTTACAGAGACGAAGCCATGGAAAATCATTTTTTCCCGAACCATCCATCCCAACGATGCAAAATGGTGCGAATGGGACGCCTCAGCACGCTCTTGTCCTTTTTCAATTTTTTTATAAATTTCATCTGCTCCTCTACTGTATTGAGCCGCCCGAATTCTCGAAATGTTCCTCGACCAAATGCAGTATTCATCGCACGGCCAAACGGGAGAAGATTCCCGGTGAAATATCCCGCCAAAAGTTTGTCGAAAAGCGCCTCCCGATCGAGCACTGGCTTCCCATCATCCCCTTTCGGCACATGCTCCGAAACGGCTTCCAGGAGGGAGCCGAGCATCCTCCGCTCTTTTGGGTACGCGAATACCGTGGGCCAAATCGTGCCGTCCTTTTCCTTCACATACGAAGACGCCTCATCATCGTTCTGAAACTTTTTTGTTATCTTTTTTCCAAGGCGAGACTCCATCGCGATTTTCGCGTGCAACAACGCAGGATGATCAGATTTCTTCGCTTTCACCATCGTACGCCTGGTGATCTCCTCCGTGATCGCCTCATTGAGCGGCCTCAGATATATCTTCCCATCGCTTCCAACAAAACTCACACCCGTACGATGAGCAACGATAGGCTGGCCTGTCGATTCTCGCCCGACCACTCGGATGGAGGAATATGCTTTGGCATGGATCATCTCATGAAGAATGGTGCCCTCGATACGATACGGCTGCTCGCGTGTCGCCGTTGAATCAATCGCAGAAACTTGGGATTGAGAGTGATGCTGGCCCAAACTATCTTTTTTGTGAAACATCCACGCACCATCGCGAAACATCTGGACATGATCTTCCGAGATATCAAACGGCTCAAGGCCAAAACGTGCCCTGAGTGAATCAATCTCCACATTAGCCATCCCAACAAGAGCACGATTGCTTTCTGTAAGCGACTCACGAGCGTTAAACATCCGCAACCAGTGGTCAGAATTCTCCGACGGCCACCGTGGCTCTGCAAATCTCTCCATTTGCTCGGCTAATATCTTCACCGCCTCCTTTTCATCCTTGGCTCCGATCACCGAACGCGTTAGCGTTCGCGCTTCTTCCCCCGGCGGAATCGTTCCGTATTTCTCCAAAAGCCTCTTTGCGGTGTCGTAGATCTCCGCACTGGATGCACCCCCAAGGTTCATCCCCTCAAGCTCCCGTAGGGCGGCGCTGGGGTCCATCCGGACGCGATCAGCTAATTCCTCGTCGCCGATCTCTTCTTCGATCTCTTTGACGAGCTCCGCGCGCTTGCGCTCGAAGAGCAGCGGATCGCCTTGGGCCTTCTGCTTCTCTTCAATCAGATCATACGTCGAACGAATCTCACGCTCAGAATCGACAAAATCCCCGAAAGACGGAGTTGCCTTATCCTGTTTCCGCCCTGATCCTGTCGGTTCGACAAATTGCGCTACTGCAGCTTCGTCCCACATTCCACGCCGCTCAAGCCCCGCCTGGTACGAGCTTTTGATCTGCGCATCCGGATCGAATGCATCGTCACGAATCTCATTCTCCGGTGCAGATTCCTTCATAGTTGAGCGCCGCTCTTACGGCAGCGTCAGGATCTCTGCTGCGCCATCGGTGATGAGGATCGTATGTTCCCAATGCGCGGAGAGCGAGCCATCTTCGGTGATGATCGTGTACCCGTCCGGCATAATGCGCACATCTTCTCTTCCGAGCGTAAACATCGGTTCTAGTGCGAGCACCATGCCCGGCTTCAGGATCGGACCAGCGCCTTTCTTTCCATAGTTCGGCACGTACGGCTCTTCGTGCACCGCGTGCCCGACGCCGTGCCCCCCGAGCTCGCGCACGATCCCATAACCCTCGGCATTTGCGACCGCCTCGATCGCCGCGCCGATGTCGCCAATATGTGCACCCCCGCGTGCGGCCTTGATCCCGAGCATAAGCGCCTCGTGCGTACGCTCCACAAGTTTGCGCACGTCCTTGGACGACTCGCCGACGACGATGCTCATCGCGCTGTCCGTGATCAGCCCCTGATGCGTGACGCCGAGATCGATCGACACGATGTCGCCTTCTTCAATCACGCGATCGCCCGGAATCCCGTGCACGATCTCGTCGTTCACGGATACGCAGAGCGACGCAGGAAATGGCTTCCGCGCGCCATGTGGGGTATAGCCCTTGAATGGCGGAATGTCGCTGCCTTCGCGGATCAGCTTCTCTGCCAACTGATCGAGCTCTCCCGTTGTGACGCCCGGAGCGATCGCATCCCGAACAGCCAAAAGCACACGGGCAAGCCGCTTCCCGCTCTCGCGGAGCTGAACGATATCTTCAGGTGTTTTGATCTTTGCCATGGGATGATGCTAACATGCCAAGCCAGAAATGGCACAACATACATTTGCCCGCCAAATCTCGCGAAAGAAAGCTGAGGGATACAAAACTCGAAGTATGTCCCCACTCCCAAAACTCATCGAATCAACCGATCACCAGGTCAGCATTTCGTGAGAAAGACAGGGACCGCGAACGCGTGACAGAGGACTGTCTTTTTTACTCTTGTATACGTATTCCAGAGGCAATCTGAAGAATTTCTTCAGGCGTGGCGAACGTCACGACAACCATATATGATCGCCCGGACTGTAGGTCAAATACCTCAATTCGTCCCATTGAATAACTCCGCCTTGTCATAATATAGACATGCCCCCCAATGTCATCGTGGGAAAATTCATAGATATGATCACAAGACGGATCACACATCGCTGCAATAACGATCCCTTTCTCCGCAAGCTTGGCGGCCAAACTTTCCATTTCTTGAAGATTGCTGAACAACCCCCAGTCATC
Source organism: Minisyncoccota bacterium (assembly GCA_035457505.1). Lineage (GTDB taxonomy): Bacteria > Patescibacteriota > Minisyncoccia > Phycocordibacterales > UBA6899 > DATIBL01. The sequence goes on from DATIBL010000035.1 coordinate 10,779, forward strand.
CGGCGTTGCATGGAGAACATCTGAGATACGCGAAAACGAATAGCCATCGCCCTTCGTCATTTTCAACGTGCTTTCTGGTTCCTTGGAATCTCTCTGCGTATCAGGAAGAATTGAAACAGCGACCCTTGGCTCAAAGCCGTCCCAATCGCCACTCTGCTGAGTTGAAGTCGCGAAAAAATATCCCGAGCTCACGCCAGGCGCCAAAGGGGGTGTCGTACTCGAGAGCGTGAACCAGGAAGGGATAATAATCTCAAGTCCATCAAAGGCGATCGGCTTGCTCGACCCTACGGGGTATCGAAGATCGACAGATTCCGGCACCAATTGAAGAGATGGGAAACGCCCTTCCTGCCACTGAACCAATCGATAGAGCAACAGCCGAGTCGAAAGATCTCGTTGCCAATAGAACGTGCATACAATGATAATTCCAACAACAAAGATCAAACCTCCAACTATTACCCGTTTCGAGTGAGCGCTCATGTGAAATGAGTTTAACACTTCGCAAAAAAGACAGGAAATGCGAGCGCCACCGCAAGGACGATCAGGCCGATCGCGAGGGTCCAATCCTTCCGACGAACAGCGACGACAACTCCATAGCCAAGAGCAGACGCGATAGTCAGACCGATCCCCAACAACCAAGCACTGTCGCCCACGACACCGAATCCCCATCTCCGCCACAAGCAAATGCCGGGAGCGGAATACTCAGGGAAAGCGGGATCATATCATCTCAATGTTGGTAGAGGTTGACTGCGGAAAATCAGGAGCACCAACTGATTCACACCCAGAGGAGACGACATACGAGCCGAAGGCCATAACAGACCATACGATTATCGTGGTCAATAACACCCTTTTTGTTCTACTGAAACCGACGATATCTTTGTGGGCGTGACGCCAAAAAGCATACGCGACAACCGGCACCACAAGATAGAGCATTGGAAATAGAAACTGTATGAACGCAAAAAATCGACTGATCACCATACTCTCATAAAACAAATCGGGGAGGCCAATCCCTCCGCAAGCAAAGACTTGCAATGGTGCAGACAGAACAGCAGCTACGATAACACGACGAATGTTAAGCATAGATATAGCCTACTCCCCGAACAAATTCTCCACGATGTCCTTGTGGACTTCCTCGATCGTGCGTTCGCCGTTGATCTCGATGAAATCGTAATCACGGTCGCGGCGATAGCGGGCCACTGTCGGCATGACATCGCGCTCGTACCAGGAGAGCCGTTTGTGGATGGCCTCGGCGGTATCGTCGGCACGACCCTCCTTGGCGGCGCGTTCAAGCAAATGCTGTGCACTCCATTCGGGAGAGACGCGAATATAGACGACGGCCGGCTTTTCGCGGCGAAAGAACTTGAGCGCGATGTCGAGATTTTTGGCCTCGTCGACCGTGCGCGGCGTTCCGTCGAGGATCAGGTGCTCTTGGCCAGTGAGATTTTTTACAAAAAGCTCCGACCACGTCCACATCGCAAGGAAAGACGGGAGAAGCTCGCCCTTCTCGATCGCCTCACGCGCGATCTTTGCAGCGTAGGTGTCCCCTTTTACAAACTCGCGGATATGCTGCCCCATCTGAAGATAGAAGATCGGTGTTCCGGGGTCCTTTGCTGTCATGTATTCCTTCAAGAGCGCAACTTGCGTGCCCTTTCCCGACCCAGAAGCCCCGATAAAGATGAGCGTTTGCTTGTCCATATGCCCCGAGTATAGCACACGAAAAAGTGCACCCAGAAACGGGTGCACTTTTTCGGAATATTCTCCCTAAATCGGGTTTTTGAATGCAGAGCGCGCACTGTTTCCAAGCGTTCTGAATTTTCGATGCCATGCGACGGCTTGGACTGGGGCGGTGCTCGAGAAGCTGTATGAGTGATACTGCTTCCGAGCCCGCCTCAGGAAAGCCGAGCAGGGCGCGAAAATTCCGAATGCTAGTACTCGCGCATCGAGATCTGCGCGTCGAGTTTTTTGACCAGATCCAGCACCACCGACACGACGATCAGGAGCGCCGTGCCACCAATCGCGAGTGCCGGATTGTCCGTGAACGCCTGCATGGCGTACGGAAGAACGGCAATCGCGCCAAGGAAGAGCGCTCCGGCAAAGGTCGTGCGGGTCAGGATGCGGGCAATATACTCAGCTGTCGCCAATCCCGGACGCACGCCCGGAATGAATGCTCCCGACTTCTGCAAGTTGGTCGCGATCGCCTCCGGATCGAAAGTGACAGCGGTGTAGAAGTACGTGAACAAGAAGACGAGGACGAAGTAGATGATCGATGAGAACACGCCGCCCGGCTGGAAGAGCGTCTGCATCGTGTCGCCGATCGAGCGCAGGGTGTCGTTGGTGAGCCCGGAGAAGAATCCTCCGATCAGCTGCGGGAAGAGCAAGATCGAGAGCGCGAAGATGATCGGAATGACGCCCGCCTGGTTCACGCGAAGCGGCAGGTACGTCGAGACGCCTCCGAAGAGCTTCCCGCCGCGCACGCGCTTGGCGTAGGTGATCGGGATCGGGCGCTCCGCTTCGGACATCACGACGACTCCCGCAACAATCGCGATCGCCGCCCCGAGGAACATGAGGTACATCGGGATCTGAGACGGGTCGTACGCCGCAAGACTCTGCGACGCCACCATCGGAATACGCGAGACGATACCCGCGAAGATGATGAGCGACACGCCGTTGCCAACGCCGAATTCCGTGATCAGCTCGCCGATCCACATGAGGAAGACAGAACCTGCTGTCACGATGAGCATATTCAGGAACATGTCGAACGGCGTAAGATGCGTGAGCACGCCCTGGCGCTCAAGGAGAACGAGGAGTCCGAATCCCTGAATGAGCGCGAGCGGAACCGTGAGCATTCTCGAGAACTGCGTGAATTTCTTGCGGCCAGCTTCGCCTTCTTCGTGGTACATCGCTTTCAGCTTCGGGAACATCATCGTCAGAAGCTGCATAATGATCGACGCCGTAATGTACGGACCGACGCCGAGCATGACGATCGAAAGATTGTCGAGGCCCGATCCTGAGAAGATGTTGAGGAGTCCGAGGAACTGATTGTTTTCGAACAGCTGCGAAAGTTTCTCCGCATCGACTCCCGGGATCGGGACCGCGGCCGAGATACGGAACACGAGGAGCATCGCAAGCACGAAGAAGATCCGGTTGCGAAGCGACGCGTCCGTGAACATGAGCCGCAGTTTGTAGAGGAATGTGTCCATAGGTGCCTTCGTGATTCGGTTACGCGACCGATCCTCCGGCGGCCGTGATCTTTTCCTTCGCGGACCCGGAGAGGGTCACGCCGGAGACAGTAAGGGATTTCGTGAGGGTGCCCGTGGCGAGGATCTTGATCGCGGGGATCTTGCCTCCGCGCTTCTCGACCAGCGCCTTCGCGAGCAAGGTCTCGGGATTCACCGATTCCCCTGCCGCGAATGCGGTCTCGAGCGCTGCGAGGTTGACCGGAGTCGGCTTCACCTGATGGCTTGTGAACGCGTATCCGCGATTCTTCGGAACCTTCTTGATGATGTCGCGAAGCTCCGGACGCATGCGGTGTCCCGCGCGCGCCTTCTGGCCCTTCGTTCCGCGGCCCGAGGTCTTCCCTCGTTTGCCGCCACGGCCGACGCGCTTCGCCTTCTCGTTCCCGTGTGTGCGTGCCAATTGATTGAGCTGCATAAGCGGTAAGGTTATTTCTTCGCGCGCAGCTTCGAGAGTGCGGCGATAGTTGCGCGGGCAATATTGAGCTTGTTCTTCGACCCGCTGTGGATCTTCGACGTAACGTCGGTGACCCCAGCAAGTTCAAGCACGTTACGAACTGCCGATCCGGCGACAAGTCCACGAGACTTTGCGGGAGTGATCACCACATAGCCACTCGAGTACTTTGCCGAAACTTCATGCGGAAGGGAGTTGCTCTTCGTAAGCTTGAGCGTGATCATGTTCTTCTTGGCGTTCTTGTTCGCCTTCTCCATCGCTCCGGCCACGTCGCCCGCCTTCCCTGTTCCGACGCCGACCTTGCCCTTGCGGTCGCCGATGGCGATCGCGACTGCGAAGCTGAAGCGGCGGCCTCCCGCCACGACGCGCGCAACGCGGCGCACGACAAGCGTCTTCTGATCGAACTCAGGCTTCACGCGCTCCTGGCGTCCTCCGCCCTTTCCGCCCCGGCCGCCGGGACCTCCGCGGCGCGGACCGCCGCCCTGACGCGGACCGCCCATCCGGGGACCTCCCCGTCGCGGCTCGCGCGCATCGTCGCCCGGTCGGACCGGCACGCCTCCGCGAGTTGCCTGCACGGGAGCCTTGGGTGCCGCCGCGCCTTCCGGCTTCGGGGCAGGGGCTCCTGCATTCGTATTCTCGTTGGTCATACTGGTCATGATTAGAATTTGAGACCGCCTTCGCGTGCGCCTTCTGCAAGCGCCTTCACGCGGCCCGTATAGAGGAATCCTCCGCGATCGAAAACCGCATCCGCGATCTTCTTCTCTCCGGCTGCCTTCGCAAGCGCCTTGCCGACTGCGGCTGCGCGCTCGAGCTTGGAGCCCTTCGTGCCGGACTTGCGGTCTGTCGCTTGCGCAAGCGTCACGCCCTTCACGTCGTCGATCAGCTGCGCGCTGATGAAACGATTCGAGCGGAACACCGCAAGACGCGGACGTGCGGCTGTTCCCGAGATCGTCGAGCGGATCCGCTTTGCGCGGCGCTCGCGATGCATGCGTTTGATCTGATTGGTGGTGTGCATACTCGTTTGATTACGCGCTCTTCTTTCCCTGCTTGCGGCGGATAATCTCATCGGAGTAGCGGATACCCTTGCCCTTGTACGGCTCCGGGACCTTGTACGCGCGCACCTTTGCGGCGAATGCTCCAACGGCTTCCTTGTCGATGCCCGCGATCGTGACCGTTCCCTTCTCCGTCTTCACGGCAAGATTGCTCGGGATCGGAACGATGACCGGGTGCGAGAATCCGAGTGCGAGATGCAGATCAGTTCCCTTCGCGTCGACCTTGAATCCGACGCCTTCGACGATCAGCTTCTTCTCGTACGGGGTATTCACGCCAGCGATCATATTGCGGATGTGCGAGATGATCGTCCCCCACATCGCCTTCGCCTCGCGGCTGTCATTCTTCGGCACGCTCGTGAGCTCTGCGCCATTGATGGTGATCGCGATGAGATCGGGAAATGTGCGAGAGAGTTCTCCCTGCGGGCCCTTCACTGTGACCGTCGATCCGGCGACCGTGACGGTCGTCTTCTCCGGGATCATGGTCGGTTTTTTTCCAAGTCGTGACATAGGCCTACCACGCTTTACCGATAACTTCGCCGCCGACATGCTCCTTGCGAGCCTGAGTATCGGTCATGATGCCTTTCGGGGTCGAGAGGATCATCACGCCAAAACCCTGGCGCACCGGGCGCAGGTCTTCGACACCGAGATACACGCGGCGCGACGGGCGCGAGACGCGCTCGAGTCCGCC
>DATIBL010000036.1:0-5758 GCA_035457505.1 Minisyncoccota bacterium
GGGTGGGGGGGGGTCGCGCTCACGGGAGGGCTCCTTCTGGGATTTGTGCTGTCGTGGTTCCACGCGCTCAAGCGCGCGCCAGCCACGCACGTCGCTGCACTCCTCGTTCCCGCTACGCTTGTGACGAACGTGCTCTCTGCTGTTTTTGTGACGCATGCGTTCACGGCGCGGCAGGGTATTTCTGCGCTCGCATTCCTGGCTGGGACTGCGCTGATCGCAGTTGCGCTTGAGCGGGAACTTTCCCGCACTTCGGCGCTTGGTACAGACGCTCCTCTTGCCTCGCGCGCATGATCGACAGCCTCGTCCGCTGTTCGCGGTACGCATTTGGTCCGAATCGCCTGCACTATTGCGGTCCGGAGCGGAATGCCGAGATGAAAGGATATATCGACGATTCCGCAAGCGATGCCGGTCTCGGCGAGATTCTCGGCAAGTTCGAGACGATGTATCCGTATCTCTGCCACATTGCCGAAGCGAATAAGATATCCGATCCGCTGGATGCCCGCGTGGTCGAGGCATATTGGGTCGGCAATGCGCTTCTCGACCGCGTGGCGAAGCGGGATTTTTTCCGTCATCTCGTCGACGGACTGCGCCTCAAAGACAAGCTCGGAAAAAGTTTTGTTCTCGTCGAAGACAAGCTCGCGAAGGGCGCGGTTCCGCATCATTCATTCCACGTGTTCGATATCTGGAAGCGGACCGGACACATCGAACGCGAGCACACCGTCGAGAGCATGGACGAGTGCCGCGTGGCGTGGGGGACAGTCGTTTCTGCCGCAGGTCCGTTCGTGACGGTCTCGACCGAGCGTCTTTTTTATGCGAACGGGAAGCTTGCGCTCGGCCCTGCGGAGCCGCGCTCGCTCGTGCGGCGCCTCGAGAGCGAATACGATATTGAGCAGTTGAAGGCGGGGGATCTTGTGACGATCCACTGGGGCGTGATCTGCGAGGTGATCACGGCACGGCAGCTTGCGTATCTCAAGAAGTATACGCTCCGGCATTTGGCGCTTGCGAACGAAACACTATGAGAATCCATGTTTTTGGAAATCCGGATATCGCGATGGACGCGCTGCCGCTCCGCATTCTTCCGGTGCTCCGTGCGCGCGCACCGGAGATCGATTTCCGAACGCTTGATCCGAACGAGGAGTGGGATCTCGTCGATCCGTTCGTCGTGATCGATACCGTCGTGGGGATTCCTTCCGTACACATCTTCCGCTCGCTCGATGAGTTTGCCGCCGCCCCGACCGTCTCCGTCCATGATTTTGATGCCCTGTTTAATTTGCGATATTTGAAGAAGCTCGGAAAGCTTGGCGAGGTTCGTATTCTCGGTCTCTCGCCGGAGATTTCTGAAGAGGAGGCGATCGTGCAGGTTTTGGCGATGATCGCCGAGATAAAAAAAGACCCCGCGTAGATCGGGGTCTTTTCGTTTAGGTATTGAGGATCGCTCGGAACATTTCTCGCTTCGGGTCGGGAGCGGCGCCGTAGACGTTCGGTCCCGAATCGCCGTGCTTCCAACAGAGGTAGATGACGACCAGCAGCCCTGCGATAGGGACAACAACCGCAGCGCCTGCCCAGCCCGTGACGCCGGTATCGCGGAATCGCCGTGCGCTCATGCCTACTCCGATCACCGCGAGGCCGAATGAAACGATCCAGCCAATGACGGGAATCATCATCAGGATGTAGCTGGCGACGAGAGCGATGAGCGCGCCGTAGAAATAGTTCATCTGATCGAGGCGGCCTTCGAAAAGGCGATCAAAGCTGAATCCTTGCGTCGCGTTCTTTGCGTCGGCGGCAAGCTTCTTGATCTCTGCCTCAGCAGACTGCTTGGGGGCGCCGCCCTGCCCTGATGTCCCCGATCCCTGGCCCGGTTCCGGGGCGCTCGACGGGGTGGTGTTTTGGTCTGTCATATCTCGTCAAAATAAAGCGATTACTCTGAACCCCATTCTACATCCATTTCACTTTGAGGAAATGGGCGGCGCAGGACATGCAGGGATCATAGGCGCGGATCAATTTTTCCATCTCCATGCCGAGCTTCTCTCTCTCCATCCCTTCTGCGAGCTTCTGCTCTATCAATTTGCCCACGTCCTGCTCAATGTTGATCTGATTCTGGCCGGTGGGGACGATCACTTCGCCCTCTTTGACCGTTCCATCTGCGTTCAGGACGACCTTATGATAGAGCGTTCCGCGCGGTGCTTCGACGACGCCGATCCCGACACCTTCGCGCATGGGCTGCTTCACGAGCGGCTCCGGGGCGAACGTGCGCGATCGCAGGATCTCGGCTGCTTCGTCGATCGAATGCAGGATCTCGATCGCCTGAGCGAGATTGTTGTGATACACGTCGGTCGATGGGAAGAGCGTGAGGACGTCTGGGATCGATGCTTTGGTCTTCGGGTGCAGTTTCTCCTTTGCGATATTGATGCGGGCAAGCGCTCCGACGAGATAACTCTCTCCTTTATATGCGTATGCGGAGGCCTGCGAATACGGAAGTACGACGTGCTCAAGCAGGTTGCGGTATTCCTTCTCTGGGAACGTCTCGCCGCGCGAGGTCTTGATCGCGCCCTTGATGTATCCGAAATTTCCATCCGGAACGAGGGCCATGTAGTTGGTCTTGCGGTCAAAATGGAACGGCTGCTTTGCGAAGATCTCGATCAGACGGAGCGCTGCCGGACGGATCGCATCGAGCTTGGCGATCGCATCCGCGATTCCGGCTGCATCGGGGAAGTGGAGGAATCCGCCGATTGTCGGATACTGCGCATGCACCGAGCGGCCGGCGACGAGCGTCGCGAGGAAATTTCCTGCAGCCTTGATCCCGAACCCGTCGTCCAAGATCTGATGCTCCTCGGGAATGTTCTCGTCGAGGTCGAGGAACGCATCCTTGCCATAGATGTCGGGGAGCGAAAAGAGATAGAGATGGAGTGCGTGGTCGCGGATCGTGAGGCCGTGCATCGTGAGCGAGCGGAGTACTTCGGTCTGTTCGGAGGGGGTGATCCCGAGTGCATCCTCGCATGCCTCGATCGCGGCCATGATGTGCGCGTTTGAGCACGTCCCGCAGATGCGTGCGAGATGTGCGGGGAGCGCCATGACCGGCTTGCCTTTCATGGCTTCGGTGAAGAAACGCTTGTATTCGACGGTTTGGAATTTCACGTCGGTCACTTTGTCGTTCTCGACCTTCACCGAGATGGAGGCGTCGCCCTCGATCTTGGTGATGTGCTCCATTGAGAGATCAAATGTATGCATGCGTGGGAGAATTATGACGGTTTTGCTGCCAATTCCGGTCGGAGCTCGGCGACCAGCGCGTTGACCGCTTTCAAGAAGAGATCCGGATTCATCGGGCAGCCGGGAACTTTTGCGTCCACCGGGACAACCTCTTCGACGGTGAGCACTTTCGGGAGTGCGCCGAATCGCTCGACGAGGAAGTCGGTCGCCGCCTTCTGTTCGGCGGTAAAATTGTTGCGCTGTCCTGCGGGCTGGCCGATGCATGCGCACGCGCCGATCGCGACGAGCTTCTTGGATCGTCCGCGGATGTCCTTGAGCTTCTCGACGTGTTCGGGGGAGGCGATTGCGCCCTCGATGAAAGCGATATCGAACGCGTCCATGATGTTGTTGGTCTTCAGGACCTTCACGTGGCGGAAATCAAAGATGCGCTTCCACTCCTGCCAGTGGTCGTTCATGAGTTCGGTAAAGACGATCGTCGAATCCTCGCAGCACGAGAACGAGAACCATCCGATCGCGATCTTTTGTGGAGTGTCCATGATTGGGGAAGTGAGAAGGGTACTATCCTTGGGAATAATATTCAGCGCTCGTGCGGCGCTCTCCTGAGATATGGCCCAAGTATAAACGAATCGGGTTTCCGAAGAAAGACGAAGCTCCCGCTTGCTCGATCCTGCCCGAGGGGAAGCCCGTACACATGACAAAAACATGAAGCATCATCGTCTTCCCCATCATGCGTATCGAAGAATCTGGTATACTCACGGACATGAGCGCTTCCTATAACTCCCATGCGCGCGTCTTCACTGTCGGACTCGGCGGTGCGGCGGGCGATGGCATTCGCGAAGCGGGTCTGCATTTCGGAGAGCTCTTGAAGCACCAGGGATATGAGATCTGCCTCACGTCGTATTATCCTTCGCTTATCCGCGGCGGGCACAACTACTCCCGTCTTTCGTTCTCTCGCGAGCCGGTCTTTGCGGATCATCGCTCGATCGACCTTCTCGTCGCCGTCAACGCGGAATCCGTGCGTTTTCATGCGCATGAACTCGCGCCGGATGCCATCGTCCTTGTCGAGAGCGCGTATCTTTCGGACGTGAAGGACGTTGCGCCGCAGGCGATCGCCATTCCGATGAAAGACATCGGCGCGGAGAAGGGCGGCCCGAAGGCTGCATATCCGTCGGCAGCACTCGGCGCATTCGCACTCGCACTCGGCGTTTCCGAGGCCGATCTTCCTGGCGTGCTCGCAGCTGCGCTCTCCGACCTTGCGGGCGGGAAGGCCATCAATACGACGATCGCAGAGGAAGGCTATCGTCGCGCGCGCGAGGCGGGCGTTCCGGATCGGGCCGACATGCGCGAGGGCGCGCGGGTCGAGCATCCGGGCGATCTGATCGAGGGCAATAAGGCGGTCGGGGAGGGTTTTCTCGCTGCGGGACTCGAGTACTACATCGCCTATCCCATGACCCCGGCAACTTCGCTCTTGCACCATCTCGCCAAGCGCGCCATGGAAGGGAAGCTGAAGACGGTGCATCCGGAAGACGAGATCACTGTCATTAATATGGCCCTCGGCGTCGCATACGCAGGGAAGCGCGTCGCGATCGGGACGGCGAACGGCGGGTTCGCGCTCATGGAAGAAGCGTTCGCATTTGCGGGAGTCGCAGAATTACCGCTTGCGATCATGGTCTCGCAACGCCAGGGTCCGGCGACCGGCGTACCAACGCATACCGGTCAATCCGATCTGCGCTTCATCGTTCATGCGGGCCACGGAGAGTTTCCGCGTCTGGTGATCGCACCGGGCGATCCTGAGGAGGCATTCAATGCTGCCGCGGCGGCACTCAATCTTGCGTGGAAATATCAGATCCCCGCGATCGTGCTTCTCGACAAACATCTTTCGGAGACCTATCGCACTATTGCGGTCGATCCATCGAAAGTCGCTATCGAGCGCGGCAAGATCGGCGCAGGCGGCGCCGACTACCAGCGCTATGCGTTCGCAGACGACGGCATCTCGCCCATGGTCGTGCCGGGCACTCCCGCAACCTGCGTCAAAGCGACGAGCTATGAACACGATCAGTTCGGGATCGCGACCGATGAGCCAGAGAAGGTGAAGGCGATGCATGATAAGCGTTTTGCAAAGCTCCAAGGTCTCGCGTCCGAATTCGCTTCGCACGACACCGTAAAGACGTATGGCGATCCTGCGAGCGACACTGTGGTGCTCTTCTGGGGATCGACCAAGGGCGCCGTGCTTGAGGCTGCCAAGGGGATCTCGCGTCCGGTGAAGTTCGTGCAGATCCTTTGGATGACGCCGTTCGATACCGAGCGCGTGACGCGCGAGCTCGCGGGAGCCAAGCGCATCATTCTGGTGGAGGGAAATCGCACCGCACAGCTCGCTGGACTCCTGCGCGAGCATACCGGTATCGTCGTCACCGACACGATCCTCCGCTACGACTCCGAAGCATTCGAGCCGGAGGCTCTGATGCAGGATTTGAACCGCCTACTCGCATAATCCCATCACCATGGAACTCCAACTCGCAACCAAAGAGAAGATCACCTGGTGCCCGGGATG
>DATIBL010000037.1:0-7944 GCA_035457505.1 Minisyncoccota bacterium
ATCGATGGCGTGACATTCGCTGTCGCGAAGGAGGCGATGCGCAAGGCGGGAGCGAAGTTCTCGTGCAGGACGCGGATGGTCTCGCGTGAAGCGTAATCTCTCGAGTATGGATATCACACACATTCGCAAGCAGTCGGACAAGGAATTGGAGAAGTTTCTCGCAGAGAAGCATGTCGATCTCCAGAAGTTCCGCTTCGACATTACCGGGAGCAAGGTCAAGAACGTGAAGTCGGGGCGCGATACGCGCCGCGCCATTGCACAGATCCTGACCGAGCAGCGCGCCCGCAAGTCCGCAAATTAATCACACCGGCATATGGCAGAATCTACTAAAGAAATCACAAAGAAGCAGTCGCTCGTCGGCGTGGTCATCTCGGACAAGATGGACAAGACGCGCGTCGTTTCGGTGACGAGCTACGAGAAGCATCCGAAGTACGGGAAGTTCATCAAGCGCAGCAAGCGCTACAAGGCGCATGATGCAGAGAACCAGTACAAGGTCGGCGATCGCGTGCGCCTTGAGGCGTGCCGCCCGGTCTCCCGGCACAAGCAGTTCGCGATCGTCGAGAAGATCGGCGTCGCGGAGGTGAAGACCCGCACCTACTAATCCATCGGCCTATGATCCAACCAAGAACGATCGTCACTATCGCTGACAATTCCGGAGCAAAGATCGGCCGCATCTTCAAGGTGATCGGCGGGTCCCGCAAGCGCTATGCGCGCCTCGGGGACATCGTCGTCCTTTCCGTGCAGACTGCGGAGCCGCGCAAGGCGGTGAAGAAGGGCGAGGTCGTGCGCGGAGTCGTCGTCCGCACTGGCGATGCATTCCGCCGCACCGATGGCTCGTACATCCGCTTCGATGAGAACGCCGTCGTTCTGATCGATGCAAAGAAGGAACCCCGCGCCGGCCGCGTGTTCGGTCCGATCCCGCGCGAACTCGCCGAGAAGGGATTCCAGAAGATTATTTCCCTGGCCCAGGAGGTCGTCTAATCCCACGCGTATGCACGTCAAAAAAGGAGATTCTGTCGTCGTCCTCTCGGGAGCGGACAAAGGGAAGAAGGGAAAGATCGCGCATGCATTCCCCGCGCGAGGAGTTGTCGTCGTTGAGGGCATCAACATGAAGAAGAAGCATCAGCGCGCACGGCAGCAGGGGAAGAAGGGTCAGGTGATCGAGATCGCGATGCCGATTGCGGCATCGAAGGTCCGCCTCACCGAGAAGGGTGCCGCTCCTGCCAAGAAGAAAGCGAGCAAGTAATTCCGACCGCGTATGTCACATCTCACTATCAAAGAACGAATGGCGAAGGCCTACGAGACGCTCGCTCCGAAGTACGGGTACACCAACAAGCATCAGGCTCCGAAGATCGAGAAGGTGCTCGTGTCGGTCGGAACCGGACGCATGTCCCGCGCGGACAAGAAGAAGAACGAGTTCATTGCTGGCCGCCTCGCAAAGGTCACGGGACAGAAGGCGAGCGACCGCAAGGCGAAGCAGTCGATCGCGTCGTTCAAGCTGCGCGAAGGGGAGGTCATCGGCCAGATGGTCACGCTCCGCGGTGCACGCATGAACGCGTTCCTCGAGAAGCTCTTCATGATCGCGATCCCGCGCACGAAGGACTTCCGCGGATTCCAGAAGAAGTCGATCGACGCGATGGGCAACTTCACGATCGGCGTGAAGGAGCACACGATCTTCCCGGAGACCGCCGATGAGGATCTTCGCGATGTCTTCGGACTCGCGATCACCGTGGTCACGAACAAGCGCGACAAGAACGAGGTTGCAGATTTCCTTGAGCACCTCGGACTCCCGTTCCGCGAGATCGCTCCGGATACGAAGGAGCGCCGCAAGACGGAGGCCCCGAAGCGCCGCCGCAAATAGCATCAGACATTTTTCCAAGAAGAACACCCCGGATCACCGGGGTGTTCTTGCGTCTCAGGAATGCAAAGAGTATTCTGTGGTCTTCGTTGTTCTTTGTGAAGGAGGATCCGTATGCATACGCTTATTCGCCGCGCGCTCCGCACTGCGCTTGCCGAGGCGTCTCGCCTCACGTCTCGCCGTCGCCGTCATGAAGACCCCAAACCGGCGATCCCAGGCGTCCTTGCGACCGCAGAAGATCGTGCCGTGTTCTGCACCTGCGGCCGGCATATTCCGGATGGAGCGTACGTCTCGTTCCTGATCATCCCCGACGATATCGCCAATGCGATCCGCGATCGGATCGCGTCTGCTCGCGTCGAGATTGTCGATGGGGTTCCGGTCTACGTGACCTGCGTCGGCTGCGCGAGTGCAGATCAGCGCGACATCATGGGTCAGCTCAGGGATGGGAAGATCCTCCGCGTGAACCAGGGTATGTTCGAACGGTATCGAGCAAAGGTGCTCGGGAAGAGTTGAGAAGTGGCCACAACTGGCCGCTTTTTTGCTCCGCTGTGCCTCACTGCTCTCTAGTTGACTAGACGCAATATGTATTGTAGCGTTGGTATCAATCGTTCTTCTTATGAATGTTCGGAAGGAGGCTCCTCATGTATGTGAAGCCGGAATTTCAGAAATCGGAGGCGGCACGTCCACCTCTTGTCGATCGTCTTCGGTCGCACGTCGAAGTGCCCGCTGGAGCTGCGCAGAGTTGGGCGATCGCGCTCTTCATGGGCGCATGCGCGTTGCGTGCTGTGCTCTGGGTCGGTGAGCGTGCACTTCCTGCCTATCAGACGGTGAAGATCGCGCTCGAGATCTGGTGGGTGAGTGCGATCGCGAGCATGACTGTCGCAACGACGCTGCAGATCGTTCTCTATGGTGCGCTCTCTGGAATCGCACTGACGCTCATGGTCGCTTCGCATGAATACGGCCATCTGTTCGGCTTTTGGCGGCGCGGGTGCGCAATCCCGAAGATCTGGTTCATCCCGTTCGTCGGCGCGATCATGCGGTTCGCCGCACGAACGCACGATCCGGCGGGATTCAATCATCGATACGGACTCGATGAACCGGAGACCGCAGCGTACATCGGGTTCATGGGTCCGTTTGCCGGAACCGTCGCGACAGCGACCGTCTTCATCGTGTGGCTCACGCCGGCATCTGCTGCGTTCATTCCAGATGCGCTTCGCGATCCGCTGCGCGGGATTCTGATCGGCTCTGCGCTCTACAATCTCGTGCAGCTCTCGCTCGCCGTTCGTCCGTTCGACGGAGGATGGATCACGCAGGCGATCCATCCATGGTTTCGGCACTACACGATGGGCATGCTCGCGTTTCTCACCTTCGCGTTCCATGCAGCATGGGTCGCGCACTGGTGGGCGCTCTTCTTCTACGGGATCCGCTTCACTCGTGCATGGAGACGGATGCTCGCGGTCGGATGCGTTGCACTCATCATGTGCGGAGCGATCGCGCTCGGCTATGGGCGCGCATCAACGCTCGAGAATGCGATCGATATCGGATTCATGGGCGTCATTCTCTGGTGGACGTATGGCCTCGTGCGCGGCAGCGGCGAACCGTTCCATGCGCTGCCGGAGTGGCGCGCGCTCCTCTGGACCGTCAAAAAGCCGACCGGACGATGGAAGGATCGCTCCTCCTCCGATGGAGAAGCCGAATCTGATCTGGATGCCGAGCGCCGCCTTGCTGCAGCGCTCCGAATCCCGGCCGATGCCGTTCCTCATGCACCATATTCCGGAGAAGATCGTCGCGGCTCGTCTGCGATCCCGATCGGGATCCGTTTCAAGTGGGCGTTCTGCTATCTCGGACTGGTTGGCACGTTGTTCTTTCTTCTTGGTATGATTCTGCTTGCGCGTGCGTAAGCTTCGACTCCGCGTTTCGGCGCGGAGTTTTTTTATCTCAATTCGAGCACCGGCAGGCGCTTTGAAGCCAGAACGCCTTGTGCTAGGATGGGCGCATCATGGTCGGACTCCAGCGATATGAATGTCCCTCGTGCGGCAAGCTGCTTTTCAAAGGCGTGCTCGTCGACAGCTCGATCGAAGTAAAATGCCGCCGTTGCGGGGCGATGGCCGAATTCGCCGGCGTCGCGAGCGACAAGCTCGTGTGTCTCATGGACGGATGCCCGCGTCGGGTTACCGCAAAGACACTTGCCGAAAATACCGCAGTCGAATGATCCGACTCACGGGCGCCGATAAACTATACGACCGAGGGTCGTTTTTTATCGCCCCTTTTCGCGACATCAGTGCTCCTTGCTATACTAGATTGATAGAGCCGCACTGAAGGCCGATTAGCACTTCATTTTGTGTATGAAACAATTGATCACCATGATCGCACTCGTTGCCCTCTTCGTGGGCCTCGGGTTCGTGTATAAATACAACTTCTCTCCGTCCGCGAAGGCGGCGAGGAGTGGAGCGGTCGCGACAGAGCCGGCTGGAGTGACGCCGATTCCGACGGTCGCTGAGATCGGGGCTGATCCGACGGCGGTACCTCCGCCGATCACGCGGAAAGAAAGCGCCACGGTGAAGATCGCGCTCGATGCAATCGCGGTTCGGAGTGCGCTTGCGGATGGTGTGACCTACGAATACTGGACCTACAACAAGCAGGTTCCAGGTCCGATGATCCGCGTGCGCGAGGGCGACACGGTTGAAGTGACGATGACGCATAACGCCGCCGGACACGCGCATGCAGCGACACCGCTTCCGCTCGACCTTGCGTTCTCGGGACCCTTCGAGATCCCGACCGCACATGCGGCTGGAGATCATGCGGCAAGCGATGGGCATGACGATGGTCACGATGCGCACATGGATGCTGGTGCTGAGTCAGGCCACGAGAAGCACTCGGTAGACCTCCACGCGGTGCTTGGTCCTGGCGGCGGAGCGGGGCTCACGCAGGCCGGACACGACGAAGTGAAGGTCTTTTCGTGGAAGGCGATGCGCCCGGGACTCTATGTGTATCATTGCGCCTCTCCGCATATTCCGACGCACATCGCCAATGGCATGTACGGACTCGTGTTGGTCGAGCCCAAGGAAGGACTGCCACCAGTCGATCGTGAATTCTATGTGATGCAGGGCGAGTTCTATACGGCAGGTGCGCTCGGAGAAAAAGGATTTCAGCCGTTCAGTAAGGCAAAGCTTATGAAGGAGGAGCCGGAGTATGTCGTGTTCAACGGCCGCGTCGGATCACTCACGGGGGATCGCGCGCTCAAGGCGAAGACCGGAGAGAAGGTCCGCCTGTATTTCGGCGTCGGGTCGTTTGTGCCGTCGAATCTGCATCTCATCGGCGGGATCTTCGACAAACTCTATCCAGAGGGCGATATCATTTCAGACCCGCATCGCAACGTCCAGACGACGCTTGTTCCGGCAGGAGGAGCGGTTGTCGCGGAATGGAAGCAGGAAGTTCCGGGCACGTTCCTTCTTGTCGACCATGCGCTCGTGCGCGCGATCGATCGCGGCGCAGCGGGTCAGCTTGTCGTCGAAGGCGAGCCCCGCCCTGATATCATCCGCGCGGGGAAATAGCTGTTCGGAATATTCCGCAAGAGAAGTGCAAAGAACCGCCCAATGAGGGCGGTTCTTTCTGCTCTGTCATCTTTAACAATGTCCGTTGTCAGGAGAATAGGGAGAGCGAGACCGACATGAGCATCGGAACCAGGAAAAACAACGCATATAAAGCTGCAAGAATGATATTCAGTGCAAGGAAGATGCTCCGTAAAAGCCCGTTTGGCGTCTTTGCGAGCAAAAAGATGACAATTCCTGTGATCGCTCCAGGGAGAAGGACATTCATCGAGCACATAAGTTCAAGCAGTAGCATATCGAGCTTGCTCATTGGAAGAGAACCCTGGCACATATTTGCCATCATTAAGTAACTCCAAAGAAATGGACTTCCGATGGTCCCGAGAAAGACGAAAATGTTTCGAATTGACGACATATGAAAGAGATATGTTTCTCCTCTGCCATTGTAGCACCAGTAAGATCGGTTGCGCAGCTCGTTATTGGCGAGAGGCCAAGTAGGATTCTCACGGCTGCTTGACACATTTCACATTTGCATTGCATTATATATATGCTGCTCATTCAGCAAGAAGGAGAGAATAATGTGCAAGATATACGTTTGGTGGCTTCGTTTCGGCCGTCTGTTCGTCCCGATGATCCTTCTTCTCTCCGACGAGGACGAAGAAGCGTTTCAGATCGAGTATCTCGAACCCTGGCTTCGTGCGGAGTGCGCCAAGCGCGATCTTCCGTATCTTGAGCCGATCCTCACTGAGATCGGGGAATACCTTCTCGAAGATGCCCCCGAGGCCTTCTTGAGCCGTTATTTACGGAATGTTCGCAAAAGCTGGATCTATTCCGAAGGCATGTCGTGTGTTTTGGTCTGAACAACGCCCCCTATTCCAGGGGGCGGATTTTTTATTTCTCCATTGAGGGGAAGGGGTTGCTCAATGGTTACTGCATGCCTGTAGTTGAAATCATTTTCCCCCAGTAGGATTTTTCCTTCTCGTTCTGCGTCTCTGTGCGATACTCCTGAAATCCGTGATTTTTCACGAACGCATACATGTTGGGGAAGCGTTCGCGGGAGGTATTGAGGGTGATGCGATCATATCCTGCTCTGCTGGCAAAATTCTCAATTGCCGCGTACATCGTGCTCCAGACACCCCGTCCGCGATGGGGGTGGTGGACGCCCGCATTCCAGACATGCAGTGTTCGTTCCTCCCGGTGATCGCAGATCACGAACCCGATCATGGTTCCATTTTTCCACGCAGTAACCAATAGTCCACCGTGGCGCATTTTTTCACGCCAGTGCGCTTCTTGATGATATTCAGCGAGTTCCTTTTCGCTCGGTTCGAAGACCTCTTTCGCGAGGATAAGCGCATCAGAAAGATCGCTTTCGATGTTGAGTCTCAGGTCGTAATGCTGCATATGCCTATACGGTATATATCATGATCGAGGAGATGCAAAGAACTCATCCGCAACTACACGCATGACGCTGTAAGGCGATCATGCTGTGTTTACGAAAAAACAGCCACCTACGTGGCTGTTGTCATTCTGGAAGCGGAAATTTTCCACCAACGCGCTTTGCGATCTCTGATGCGATGGATCTCCAGTGCGCGCGGATGTCCTCGGGGCGAGAGCGGTGGCGGTTCTGGCCATCGAAAGCGCTCGGGTTCCAATATGCATGAAGCGATTCCCCGGATTCCTCGTAGCGTTCGAGTAGTCCCTGCTGCTCGAGTGCGTCGCTGAGCTCTCTGCTTACCTGACAAAGTATGTCGAATGCACTATCACCTGCGCTACCGCCGAGGGACATCATGTCACCCAAAAACATGCCACTCGCATTATCCATGACCCGGATGCTTTGGCAATGAGGCGTACAAGGTCCGACCTTGTACTGAGGGTCGATATGCGGAAAATGCACCATATTTGGCCCTTTTGGACTGATTATATGGCTTAACTTCAACACCAAGGGCGGCCCTCTGTACATAGGGTGACCCCTGGTGGGAGGAAGTTTAATACAGAGGCTTAGCCTCTGTATTGATGGCCTCGGTATGGATATATAAATGAGGATTTTTCTGCTCCGTTGGTCCGGATTTCGATTTCGCGCCTCGGTTGACTTGTTTTTCGGGCCCTGGTAGTATCTTTTCATCGTTCTCATTGATCCGTCTCCTTCCTTCTTTTGCTCGATTTCGGGAAAAAGAAGGATATAGGCGCGATATCTGGGGGCGAGGCACATTCGCACGCGAACTTCTGGTTCGTGGGCGCTGTGCATTATCCGTTCGCGTATCCTATGGCTAAAAAGTCCACGTGGGTGCGGCAGCTCAATCCGAAGTATCCGGTTCGTGCAGTGAACCGCTGCTTCAAATGCGGCCGCAAGCGCGGGTACATGCGGGATTTCGATCTCTGCCGCGTGTGCTTCCGCGAATTAGCAAACGAGGGGAAGATCCCCGGAATTAAGAAAGCATCATGGTAACCGATCCCATCGCAGACATGTTCATGCGCCTGCGCAACGCGGGGGCTGCGGGAAAGGCCGCGATCACGGTTCCGCACTCCGACATCAAGTTG
>DATIBL010000038.1:0-3068 GCA_035457505.1 Minisyncoccota bacterium
CTCGCCGAACCGGTCGTGCCGATCGGGAAGCGATTCGTAGTACTCGGGGTCGAGCGCTTCGCTGTGCTCCCCTACTCTCTTCAACTTCTGGTAGTGCGTAAAAGTCGTATTCATGAGAATCTTGTACCCCCAGGAGCGGAACGTGGCGCCCTCGACCGTTTTGAACCGGCGGGCGTTGAAATAGATCTTGGTGAATGTTTCTTGGACGATATCCTCGGCCTCCTCACGGCTCCGGACGACGCTCTCGGCTTTGCGCACGAACGCCTCCTGATAGCGATCGACCAGAATCTCAAACAGCGCCGGCTGCTCGAGGGACGCCGAAAGCACCCGTTCGTCGGGCAATTCGCGGTAGGTTTCGAGATCGATCCGTTTCATGGTCATAGCGGCGCGGCGGAGAATCCCCACTCCGCGAGAATTTCGCGGATACCCTCCTCGAGCGGGACGGACGGCTCCCATCCGATCAGGGTCTTGGCGCGACTCGAGTCGGCGAGCGTATGGCGGGGCTCCTTGCGTGCTGGGAGATATTCTATCGGTCCACCGAACATTTCCGCAAGCACATTGATCGATACGTTCTTTCCTGCGCCGATATTCATGACCTCGCCCCTACCGACACCAGGTGCTGTCGCTGCGAGAATATTGGCCCGCGCGACATCGCGAACATGGGTAAAATCGCGTGTCTGTCCGCCATCGCCGGTGATCGTGAGCGGCTTGCCGTCTTTCTTTTGCTTCAAGAACACGCCCATGACGAGCGCATATGCCCCGTCGGCGTTCAGGCGCGGGCCGTACACATTGAAATATCGGAGCGAGACGGTCGGGAGGCCATAGACTTCGGAAAAAACGCGCGCGTACTGCTCACCGACGTATTTTTGCAATCCGTACGGCGACACAGGAGCGGGAAGCATGTCCTCGCGAAGCGGCATGATCTCCTGGTCACCATATGCCGAGCTCGAGGCGGAGTACACGACACGGCCGACCTTGCCTTCCTTTGCCGCAAGAAACACGTTGAGGGTGCCGTTCACGTTGGTCTCATGCGCCTCGCGAGGGCTGTCGATCGAGAACTGCACGCGAGGGAGCGCCGCGAGATGGAACACGCGATCCGCACCGGCAATAACGGGTGCGATTGCGTCGTAGTCGCGAATATCGAGTACGTGAAGCTTTGCGCGGGGATCGACATGCTCTTTGGTCCCGGCGACAAGATTGTCGATCACGTCGACCTGCCAGCCCTCGGCGAGGCATGCGTCGACGACATGCGAGCCGATAAAGCCCGCACCGCCGACGACCACTGCACGCATCCCCTTGCCCATATACTTCTATACTACTCCTGTTTCGGCAGAATGGTCACGTAATCTTGCACGTTGACATTTGCCCGCATGAACAGGAATATGCGGAAAGATCTCCAGGTTACGCGGATGAGCGCATTCTCGATCCCGTCGCTTCTCCTTACCGCCGCATGGTTCTCGGTCGGCGCGCTCGTACTCGCGCTCTCGAACGGACTCGTCCAGCACATGCTCGACACCGCCGCGGAGGAAGGCAGAATTTCCGAAAAGATGGACCCGAGCGCACGGCGCGCGCAGACGGAGACGCTCAACACGCTCCGCCGAAGCTCGATCGCGTTCATTTTTCTCGGGCCATTCGGACTGCTCGTCTATCTCCAGCAATATGCATTCTTCTTTGGGACGTACGGCTCCAAGCGCGTCCGCATCACCCTCCGGTTCGAGCGGCCCCACTCCCCGATCCTGGATGGACCGGACTCATCCGCACGCGATCCTGAACAGGATGATCCGCCCTAAGCTCCCTTGCGGGAGCTTTTTGCATTACAGTTGCGCGGGGATAAAAAATCGCCTAGAATTCGGCCATTATGGCTACACTCGACTACAACGAAATTACGCAGCGCAAATATATCCTCCACGATGGCGAGCCCTATGAGGTCCTCACCAGCTGGGTCTTCCGCAAGCAGAAGCGCAAGCCGGTCAATCAGACGAAGCTTCGCAATCTGATCTCGGGACGCACGATCGAGGTCACCTTCCATGCATCGGACCGCGCCGTTGAAGCGGACATGGGCACGACCGAGGTGAAGTACCTCTACTCTAACCGCGGCGAATACTGGTTCTGCCCGCCGAACGATCCCGGGAAGCGCTTCAAGCTCTCGGAAGAGATCGCCGGAGACGCCCTCAAGTGGATCAAAGAAAATCAGATCATCGAGGCCCGCACGTTCAACGACGAGATCATCGGCATCCGCCCGCCGATCAAGGCCGAGCTCAAGGTGACCGAAGCGGCTCCCGCTGTGAAAGGTGACACCTCAAGCGGTGCCATGAAGACCGTCACCGTCGAGACTGGCGCAACGCTCAATGTGCCCCTCTTCATCAACGAAGGCGATATCCTCCGCATCAATACTGAGACCGGCGAATACGTCGAGCGCGCAGAGAAGGCGTAGTGTTCCAGTTTTTTAGGCAGAGAAAAACAGCCCGCGGGGGCTGTTTTGATATTCCGAACGTTCACGTCGGAAGCCAAAATTGCACCGGAAGTACCTGCGCGTCCTCGAGCGTTCGGTCGATCATCACGGGATCAACCTTTCCCTCGATCAGGTTCTTGCGCTCCTCGTCGAGCGCAACAGCGAGTTCGTCGCCGACATCTTCGCCTTGCACTTCGCGGCGATACACGATCATGCGGATGCGTATTGCGCTCTCTTCGCACAGCGCATACTGCCGCCTCCGCTCATTGCGCCGCGCAAAAAAATCATCTACCCATGCAGTGAATGCACCCATCGCTCGCTCCTCGAAAGGAAGTAACCTAGCCAGTACGGTACCACGAGCCAAAAAATAGACAAGACCCCGGGATACGGGGCCTTGTGTTGCACACGGCGAATCAGATTACGACGCGATGTACGGGAGCAATCCCATGAAACGGGAGCGCTTCACTGCGAGTGCGAGTGCGCGCTGCTGCTTCTGGTTCAGCCCGGAGCGCTTGTGCGACAGGAGCTGTCCGTGGGGATTCAGGAACATCTTGAGGAGTTCCGTGTCCTTGTAGTCGACGTATTTGATGTGATTTGCAGAAAGATAGTTCTGCGG
>DATIBL010000039.1:0-18652 GCA_035457505.1 Minisyncoccota bacterium
CCGCGTGTCGCAGCAGTACCCGTGCCGGCCGCTTCGGAAGTCGCGCCTGTTTCCGGTCCGACCGAACTCGAGCGTTCGACCGTCGATGCATTTAAGGCTGAATCACCGGCTCCCGCGCCCACAGAACTCGAACGTTCGACGATGGATGCATTCAAAGCAGAAACGCCGGCCGGCACTCCGACCGAACTCGAGCGCTCTACGCTTGAAGCGACGTCAGCAGAGATCCCAGCCGAAGGACGCATTGCGAAGACCGAGGGCGAATTGCTCGAACAGTTCCGCACGAATGCTTCTGAGGCTGCTGCGCCTGCTCCTGTCGCTGCGGCGATCGAGCGTGCGCCGATTCCTGCGTATACGATCGCAAGCGGAGACGAACTCGAAAATATCCTGCGTGCGCAGGTTCCCGAGATCGCGGAGCTTCCCAATCGCGCTGCGCAGTTGAATGCGATCCATAATCTGCTTGGCAAGATGAAGCCGGAGGAGCTTGAGTCGCTCGGCATCACGACCGATGGAAAATACGGCATTCAGGCCGGGAAGTCGCTCGATCTCAATACGTTCCGCAGCGCACTGTTCGACCCGGAGCGCACTGTGCGCGGCCAGTCGATCCTCGATCGTGCTCGCGCATTCGGAGCGCTGAAGACTTCGTCGGGGTCAACTGCCGCCGAAGCCTATACCGCAGCTCCTGCTTCGCCGTCTGGTGCAGGGGTAGCCGCTGCTGCGCCGACCCCTGCGGCGCACGCTGCGGAGAACGCCGGATTCGATGTCCGCAGCTGGTCGGAGCTTGCTCCGGATGCCAAGCACGCCGCGGTCGCAAAGATCGCCTCGGAGCGTTTTGCAAACGAAGACATGCCGAAGATCTTTAGCACAGACACTGGCTCGCTTTCGCCACGCGCCGAAGCGCTTGTCACGACGCCTGCACTGCGCGTCATGAACCTTCAGAAGGATTCGGCGCTGCGATTCCTTGATGCCGAAGCGCATGAATATTCGCTCACGATGCAGGAATTTGCGAAGAAGTACATCGAAGAGCACGGACTCACGGGCGATGCCGCGCCGACTCCGAAGGAAGATGAAACCTTCCGGCAGTTCATGGAGCGCTTGTATGCGGAGGACATCGTTCGCGTTCGCGATGCAGAGGCGGCAAAGCTCGCCCCTGCACCCGCTGTATCTCCTGCGGTGGAGGCTGCTGAGCCTTCAGCGTCGGACGCGGTGTCCGAAACGCCGGAGACGGAATCTCCTCCAGCTCATGAGGCCGCTCCTGTTGCGCCTCCGCGACCGGAAGTTCTTTCGCCCGAAGGAGAGAAGCTTCTCCATCGCGCAATCGAGACGGATCGCAATATGCTTGGATCATCGAGTCGTAAGAGCGTCGCCGCGGTTCTTGCCGACCCAGAGCTCGCAAAGCGCACGAATCTCGCTGCGCGTTTGGCGGAGATGCGCAAGCTCGGCTACACGTATGATGAACGCGACAATGTGCTCCTCGTTCTCGAAAAAGGCTATCGCCACTCGATTGCAGTCGAGGAGGCGAGCGGTGTCGCGCTTCCGAGTGCTGCACATGCAGAACCTGCTCCGCGAGCCGTGCGCACAAGTGAGCGGTCCGCTCCGCCTGCGACCTATGAGCCCGT
Organism: Minisyncoccota bacterium; assembly: GCA_035457505.1. GTDB lineage: Bacteria > Patescibacteriota > Minisyncoccia > Phycocordibacterales > UBA6899 > DATIBL01. The sequence continues at coordinate 1,617 of DATIBL010000039.1, forward strand.
CTCCTCTTCTGCTCCGCGCAGTGGCCCCAATATGGAATACCAGCCTGTCTCCGGGCCTGCGCCGCGCTCTGGTCCCAATGCGGAATACCAGCCCGTGAGCGCGTCTGGCCCGCGAGTGGCAAGGGGAGGTGCTCCGGCGGTCTATGAGCCGGTGAGTGCTCCGGAGCGTGTCAACGAGGGTCCGCTCGGGAGCGCCGCACGCGTGCTTCAACTCGGTCAGGCGGTCGCGAATCCGTCGACAGCGATCCCGAGTATCGTAGACGCGCTGCGCCGCGGCGGGATCTGATCTCGGGTCATACGTTTTTTCTCAGCAAGCCTCCAGATAGGAGGTTTTGCTTTTGGGGCGCCCGCGTGTATCATGGGGGACAATATTGGATAACTCTTGGGATTTATGGAGAAAAAGCACCCGAAAAAGGAGCGAACATTCGTCATTTTGAAGCCGGACGCGATCCAGCGCGAGCTTGCAGGGGAGGTTATTCATCGCCTCGAGCGCACAGGTTTGAAGCTGATCGGGATGAAGATGATCGTCGCAACGCGCGAGCAGGCGGCGAAGCATTACGGCAAGGACGAGGCGTGGTGCGAGAAGGTGGGCGGCCGCATCATTGCCGACATTGAACGGGAAGGGAAGAAGGCCTCAAAGCCCGCTTTGGCCTACGGCAAGGAGATCTTGGACGGGCTGCTCGATTTTCTCACCTGCTCCCCGGTTGTGATCATTGCACTCGAGGGGAATCAGGCGGTGGGTGTGGTGAAGAAGCTGGTGGGTGGGACAGAGCCGCTTTCGTCGGACGTTGGAACGATCCGCGGCGATTACACCAGCGATTCTTACGAGATCGCCGGAATCGACAATCGCGCGGTCCGCAATCTCGTGCACTGCTCGGACAAGGTGGAAGAGGCCGAGCGCGAAATCGCGATCTGGTTCAAGCCAGAAGATCTGATCAAGTATACGCATGTGAATGAGAAGATGTTGTATGACGTCAATCTCGACGGCATCCTTGAGTAGGATCTCTGAAATTGGCGCATACCTTGGCTTTCCCGCCGAAAATTCCATCAAAGTATAGGAATACATCTCCGGAATATTTCGTCGGTCCAAGCCGGCGGCCTGCATCCAATTTCAGAGATCCTCAAGAGAGGGGCCCTTCCAAATATTTCTCCTCGACTCCTCGCACTTCATCCCGAATCGAGCGTCTATCGAAGCGCGTTCGAGCTATCCCAACGACGGACCTTGGAAATCAAAGCCTGACTCGAAAGTCAGGCTTTAGCTGCTTGTGTGGCGTGTGTCGAACAACTGCTGTGGATAAATTGAAAAAATGGCTTAGAAAATTGTGAAAATACCCATGGAAAACACCTGCTTGGAGGTGTGGAAAACGGGTGTATAATATGTGGGTATTCGGAAAATCCACAAGACCGAATCAGGGATCTCGAATCGCATATAGCCTTGGCTGTACCGCTGAGAGAACCCACCTAGAAGCTCTTGGTCATTCCGAATACGTATATTCGAAGACATCCTGTGTCGCAACGGACAATGCCGAGCGAGCGGGATGTTTTTCTTACTGGAAGTTGCTACGATTGAGGAATTCAAGAAGGCGACGCACTCCTTCGTTATGGGGCCCCATCGCCTCGTCGCCATATGCAGCATATGGCTCCTTCGGACGATTACCCCGCGCCTCGGATTGCATCGACCCCACAGGATCAGATGGTATTTGTGCGAAATTTCCTTCATCGTCAGGTGTACTTCCAGCAAAATTGATATTGAAACAGCATGTCATTCCGAACACTTCCAAACTATCTCGCTGCGCTGGTCGTTCTGATCGGGGTTTCTCACTCGATCGTGCTGTTTCGGCACCTGCAGTTCACTCACCCGTGGGTTGATATTCCGCTCCACCTCGCTGGGGGTCTCTGGATCGGCCTTTTCTCGCTCTGGCTCTACTACTCCGATCGGACCCGTTTTCCGGAGAAGGACCGCTCGCTTCATTTTGTCGTGACGGTTGCGCTTGTCTCGTCTATGACGATCGGCGCAGCGTGGGAGCTTTTTGAGTATGTCGTGAATCTTCTGACGGTCGGCGAATTCTACGATCTTGTCGACATGCTGGCCGATCTCACGAACGACGCGATCGGCGCGCTTTCGGGCGCGGCATTTTTCGTGAAAAGAGGCTATAATAGGGAGCAATGAGCGCATCCGCACGAGTGCATTTTTTCGGAGGAGTCGACACGGTGACCGGCTCCAACTTTCTTTTTGAGGTAGGGGGGAAGAAGATTATGATTGATTGCGGGCTCTACCAAGGAGACCGCTTTGCCGATGAGCGCAATCGAGAGAAATTCCCGTTCACGCCGAGCGAGATCGATGTGCTCTTGGTGACGCACGCACACATCGACCACATCGGGCGCATCCCGAAGCTTGTGCATGAAGGTTTCCGCGGCGTGATCTACTCGACCCCGCCTACGATGGAGCTGACGGAGATCATGCTCATGGACACGACGCGTATTCTTGCGCACGAGGCGACAGAAGACGGCCGCGAACCGATCTACGTCGAACGCGACGTGCGCGACACGATGAAGCTCTGGCAGACGCGCGAGTACTACGAGAAGTTTCCCGTCGCTCCGGAGACGACCTGCGAGTTCAAGGATGCCGGGCACATTCTCGGTTCGGCGATGATGTTCCTCACAATCGGCGGGACAACGATGGTCTTCACGGGCGATCTCGGCAATTCTCCTGCACCGCTTTTGCGCGACACCGATCCGATCACCGGGGTCTCGTATCTTCTCACGGAAAGCGTGTACGGCGATCGCAATCATGAGAATCGCGAGGAGCGTCGCGAGATGCTTCGTCGCGCAATCACCGAGAGCGTAAAGGATGGCGGCGCGCTCTTGGTCCCGGCGTTCTCTCTCGAGCGTACGCAAGAGCTCCTCTATGAGCTGAACGATCTCGTTGAGCACCACAAGCTTCCAAGCATTCCGTTCTTTATCGATTCGCCGCTTGCGATCAAGGCGACGGAAGTATACCGACGCTCGAATAAGTATTTCAATCAAGAGACAAAACACATCATCTCGTCGGGCGACGACGTGTTCCGATTCCCACGCCTGCATTTTACGGAGTCGAAACAGGATTCGATCAATATCTGGGATGTGAAAGGGCCGAAAGTGATCATTGCCGGAAGCGGCATGGCGGCAGGCGGGCGTATTATGCATCACCTGAAGCACTATCTCCATGACCCGAAGAGCGAAGTCATGCTGGTCGGCTACCAGGCAATCGGGACACTCGGACGCAAACTTTCGGAAGGCGAGAAGAAGGTACGCATTTCGGGGGAGGAGATTGCGGTGCGGGCCAAGATCATGGAGCTGCATGGGTATTCGGGCCACAAAGATTCGGACCATCTGCTCGATTTTGTGGAGACGGGCGCAGAAACGCTCAAAAAGGTTTTCGTGACGATCGGAGAGCCCAAAGCGTCGCTCTTTCTCGCCCAGCGCATCCGCGACTATCTCGGCCTCGAGGCGATCGTCCCAAAGCCAGGGGAGAGCTACGAACTGGAGTTCTAGGGTGCGTAAGTATCAGAAAGATAAGAACAATAGTATCCATCAGGAACAAGCTGCTTTTGGGCTAGCTAATGAGAGGAATAGCTATTTGCTAAGACATTGACATAATGTTAACAATTGTTAAGATTGATACATATGCTTAACAATAAGCTAGAAAAGGAATACTACTCAGTTGCTGAGCTGGCAAAAGCCCTGCACGTTAGTCGTGTGACCATTTTTAACCGAATTAAGAATGGACAGATTCCCGCTCAGAAATTTGGGAGATCATACAATATTCCAGCAAGTGCTGTCCGCTCACTTTTGAGACGGGAGCTTTCAGAAAAATTAAAGAAGGACATAGACGCGGGAGTTCATCGTGCTGTTTCTGAGTATGCAGAAACACTCCGTCTTCTCGGTAAAGAGTAGGTATGTTTGCTATGCACCGGACGCGCACAACACCAATAACTGTCGAATTGATCCAATATGTTGCCCATCGCCTCGCTCTCGAAACAATGGGCTGGGACGAGCCTATTCCGCCTTTTGAAACTCGTTATCCAAACAAGTTGGAAAGTTGTGTAAATACACCTTTTCAACCTTTTGATAGAAAGTTGCTCTATCGTGGTGTGGAAACTAAAGGGGCGATGCTTTTTTATCTCATTATCAAAAATCATCCATTTCAGAATGGAAATAAGCGCATCGCTGTTGCTTCATTGCTCGTATTTCTTGCGCTCAATGGCCGGTGGCTGCGCGTTGATCCTCATCGTCTTTATAATGAGGCGGTTTGGGTTGCTTCCAGTCCAGCAGATGCACGAGAGGAAATGGTTGTGTACCTTGAAAAGTTTATCAAGAAACACTCAGTTCCCTTGAGCGCAAACGAAGTTCCAACGGTTGGGAGTTAGGATTTTAGTTTTTTGCAACGCTGACGATTTATCGCTTTGCCAGGTAGTATCTCCCTAATGGGTTCGAAATCTATTCATTGCTGCTTTCGATTGTTGTTTATCCCGCGTCCATAAACAGCAGCGGGGATATCTACTGATCTTCCCTCTAATATCAAAAGTCCGAGCCTTTGCTCGGACTTTTGATATTAGAGAATGCTCCTTACTTTCCCATCACTTCTTTCGCAACGCGATCGAAGGATTCCGGATGATGCTCGGCCAGGGTGGCGAGGATCTTGCGGTCGAGGAGGATCTTCTTCTTGAGTGCCGCGCCGATGAACTTTGAGTACGAAAATCCGAGCGGCTTCAATCCTGCGCCGATCTTGTTCTGCCACATGCGGCGGAAGTCGTTCTTCTTGTCCTTGCGGTGCACGAACTGGTAGACTCCGGCCTTTCGGACGGCGACCTTCGCCTCCTGCTCCTTGGTGGAGCGGCCGAAGCGGTAGCCCTTGGCTGCACCGAGCACCTTGCGGCGGTGCTTATTGGACGTGGTTCCTCGTTTGACGCGCGACATAGACGGTGTGAATGATTATCCGATATTCGACAGGAAACGGGCCTTCGCCTTCGCGGTCATCGGGAGGACGAGGCGGCGCTTCTGCTCAAGCTGCTTCGAGCGATCTGCTTTTGCATTGAAATGGTTGTGGCCGGCCTTGCGCACCAAAACCTTTCCCGTCTTGGTGACCTTTACGCGCTTGGCATAGGATTTATTTGTTTTCATGGTCTGGGGTGGCAGATTCTGCCGGCTTTGGTGAACGCGGATTTTTCTTCGCTGCACCACCTGCGCGTTCGATGACGATGGTGAGGCCCTTGGGGCTTTTGGTCGGTCCTTCCGCCACTTTGTATTCTTCGGTGACGAGTCTGAGGATTCGATCCAAACGCTCTTCGAGGAATTTGGGTTCAAGATACTTCGCACGTCCGGGGAGGAAAAGGTCCAATTTGACCCGATGTCCTTCGCGGAGCCACTCGCTTGATTTTTTCGCTTTCAGATCCAGGTCGCGCTCGGATGTGCCGATCTTCACCTGCGCATTCTTCGTTTCTGTCACGTGCGCCTTGGCTTTTGCGTCCCGATCCTTTTTCTGAGTGACGTACTGGAACCTACCATAGTCCATGATTTTTGCAATGGGCGGCTGGGCGTTCGGGGAGATCTCGATCAGGTCGAGCCCCTTCTCCTGCGCGCGTTTGAGCGCTTCGGCAGTGGAGATAATGCCAAGATTGCCGTCTGCTTCGTCGATAACGCGAAGCTCCATGGCGCGGATCTGCTGGTTGATTCGTACTTTTTCCTTCAAGGTCGTGAAATAAGCGATGGCGATAAAGCGAAGCCGCTCGATCGCGGCCTAGGCCAGAGTATCAAATGGAGCCCAAAATGTAAAGGTTTTTAGGGCATTCGGAAGGTCGCAGATCAGGGCATTTTCTCTTGTTTTTCGCGATTGGGGGCACGCGAAGCAATACGATGAGGCCTTGGTCAAGCTGGTCGTTGCGTAACCGCGCCGTAGAATGTCGCTATTGGATGGTATGGGGAGGCCGTCTCCCTCGTGTTTTCTGCAAAACCCATTAGAAATAGCTATATTTTATGAAATATCCTCGAAATATCGCCGCTTTACTCGTCGCGTTCGCGATCGCGACCATTGGCATTCATGCCTCCGCCCAGTCCGCCACCACGACAGGGGACGGGACGGCGAGTACGACGCCCCCGGTTGCCACGACAACTCCGCCGGTTCAGGTCATCGATGCGGCGGGCGAATGGAAGCTCGAGGTCGGCCCAAAGGGGCAGGCGCTTCTGCGCGGACACATTGTTTCGGTGTCCGGATCAACCGTCATCGTGAAGACCTGGGGCGGACAGTGGACGGTTCTGGTCGGATCGGGAACCGAAGTCCTTCCGCGCCGCGGTCAGGCAGCGAATCTCTCGGATTTCCTGCCCGGCGACTATGTCGGCGTGTCTGGGACGATCAGTGCTGCGACGCCGAATACGGTGAACGCCAAGGTATTCCGCAATCGTACCGAGGTGCGTCGCGAGTCCGAGGAGCGCAAGGAGAACAAGCAGGCGCTCGAACAGCGGCTCAAGGAGGAGAAGGAGAAGCGCGAGAACTTGCTTGCCTCCGTCGGGAAGATCGTCGAAGGCAAGGTTGCTGCGATCGCAACGACGACGCAGGCGTTCACGCTCACGGTGAAGGATAAGACCTATGACGTGACGACGAGCTCGTCGACGAAGTTTGTCGATGAGCGTTGGCGGACCATCTCCTTCGCCGCGATCGCGGAGGGACACAAGGTCCGTGTCTTCGGCGTCGTGACAGGTTCGACGATCTCGGCCGAGGTCGTCCGAGATACGTCAGTCAAATAGTTGCATAAAATCACCCCCGATATGTTCGGGGGTGTTCTATTCTTCCGCTGTGAAAATGGAAGTACTCATGCGATGCGGGCTTCGTGCATGATCGCGGAGATCTCGTCAGGGTCCTTCGGCGCATCTTTGGTCAGAACATCCGGGTCCTTGTCGGTAATCAGAATATCGTCTTCGATACGCACTCCGATTCCGCGATAGCGTTTGGGGATGAGCTTGCCCGACAGATAGAGCCCCGGCTCGATGGTGCAGACCATGCCTGGTTCGAGGACGCGGCAATCTTCCGTTCCGATCGTGTGGTAGTCGCCGGCATCGTGCACGTCGAGTCCGAGCCAGTGCCCCGTGCGGTGCATGAAGAACTTGCGGTACTCCCCGCACGCCACAAGCTTTTCCGGATCGCCCGAAAGGAGTTTGAGACGGACGAGACCTTCGGTGATCGTAAGCGCTGCCATCGCATGCATATACGAAAATGTGGAGCCAGGCCGCGCGACTGCAATCGCCGCGCGCTGTGCGGCAAGGACGACATCGTAGATCGCGCGTTGTTCTTTGGTCCAGACGCCATCGATCGGGAACGTGCGCGTCACATCGGCCGCATAGCCTTCGATCTCGGATCCGGCATCAACAAGGACGAGGTCGCCAGACCGAACGAGCCCATTGTTGTCGGTGTAGTGTAGCGTGCAGGCATTTGCACCGCTCGCAACAATGGGAGGGTAGGCATGCGACGGATGACAGCCGGCCGAACGGAAGCGAGCTGTCAGGAAGGCTTCGAGCTCGACTTCACGCATGTCAGCGCGTACGAATTCGAGCAAGGCACGATGGGCGAGCGCGGTCAGCCTGGCGCTCGCGCGCATGTAGATGATCTCGCCACCGTCCTTGATGAGTCGCAATTCTCCGATCGCATGGTCCGAATCACGAAGCGCCGCGACCGGGGCGTGGCCATACTTGCGCAGTGCGCGTTCGGCCCGCATGCCGACAAGTGCGCTTCCGCCAGGGAGCTCCCAGTGCGGATCGCGGATACAGGGATAGAAATGCTCGTGCCCAGAGCCCCCGATTACCTTGAGAAAGTTCTCAAGCTCGGCAAGCGGCATTGCATCGATCCCGAACATGCATTTTGCGCGTTCTGGTCCGACGATCTCGCCAGTCCAGATCTCAGTCTCTTTGTTTCGTGGACGGCAGAAGAGCACAGATCGAGGGGTTCCATCGCCTGTCGCGATCACGAGGACTGCGTCGGGCTCGGGGAATCCGGTCAGATACGCGAAGGCGCTGTTCTGGCGGAAGACATGAGTGACATCGTCGTTTCGTATTGTTTCACGCGCTGCCGGAATCACGAAGATCGCATGGCGGTGGCGCTTTGCGAGGATCTCGCGGCGAGGGCGATATGTCTCCGCACCAAATGGACCGTGGCGCATAGGTACTCCATATAGAGAGAACGGTACTTTGCTCAGCCTACGGATATTGGGCGTCGCCGCAACTTTCTCACAAACAAAAACTCCCCTCGAGAAAGGGGAGCGGGATCGGTGATTCATCTGCCGATCGAAATGGGGTTCACGCCCTGGAGCGGGCCGAGCGGGTTGATCTGCTTTTCGTGTTGCGTAACGCTGCTTGCCCCTTCGAAGTGCTTGTAGATGATGACGCCGTTGTGAGCAACGAGGAGGATCTTCGCGTGCCAACCCGTGATCTCGTTCTCTTCCACGAACCTCGTCACGCGGAGAGCGAAACTTCCGACAGCGTCCTTGTCGATCACTCGCTTAAAAATGTCCAATCCGAGACAGCTATCCTGATGGGAAAGACACATCTGAAGCCGACTTGGCAGCGAGGTGAAGGGGACCGTCGGGTTCCCGTGTAAGATCGCAGTCAATCTTGGAACTGCAAGAAACTCGACGTACTGAGTGTCGATGCCAAGGCCCTTGAGGTCCTCGAGCTTTGTCTCATTGACGACGATCTTGTCGAAGAAGGCCCGGGCATCCGAGTAGCTTTTCCAGGGGATCGTGTCGTTTGTGACGGTGTGTGACCGCGGCATGAGCGCCGAACATCCGCCGAGGAGAAGCGCGGCAAGAGTGAGAAGGAGAAAACGCAAAAGGAGCGCCATGTGCGTGCCCCGGTACTTCCACCTCTGAGTGTATGGGGTAGGGAGCGGATGTCAACGCAGAAGGCAAACGGCGCCACACGGGCGCCGGAGAGGGAGGGCTGACCTCGCTCTGCGCCTAGGGTTTTGCCGCCGGAGTTGTCGGACAAGTTGATACCCCGATGATCGTATAGAGCGGGCAAGAGCCGAGCGCCGCCGTCGCAAGGGGAACAAGGCCGAGCGCGCCGAACCAGTTCTGATAATAGATTCCTGCGCCGATCGCACCGAGGCCGACCAGGACTCGGACGACGCGGTCGATCCCCCCGATATTCTTTTTCAGCATGGCAGGCATGTTATCGCCAATAAGTTGCATCTATAATACTTCATTTTTGAAAGAAAGAAAAGACCGCCGGGTGGCGGTCAGCTGGGAGTTTTGGCGATATCGATCGGGCATTCCGACGAAATGGTGATCGGAGGTTGCGGTTCTCCGAAAAGCATTGATCCTCCGAAGACAAGGATCACTAGCGCGATCGCGATCAGGAGGAACGCGAGGCGAACGAATCGAAAGAACATGGGAGTATCCCGGGAACCTTTCTTAAGCAAACTCCCGTCCGCGTGTTTCGTCAACGCGGATTGCTGTCACATTGTGTTGGTACAAAAAACCGGACCAGTGACGTCCGGCGAATGCATTGATCAGAAAAACATCTGCTTGAGCGTGGTGCCGAGCGAGAAGAAGAGCTCGATCATTTCGACCCAGCACACGAAAAGGACGATGCGCATGAGCCAGACGAACGGGCCGCCGCTTGTGCTCGGACGATCAGCAGCGTGGTCTGAGGTGTCGGAGGCGGGGATGAAGAACATGGGGAGTATTCGCACGAAACTCCCCAGAGCTTATGGGCTCGGAGGCAAAGCGTCAATGCGCTATCTGATCGCTTCGATGATCGTGGTGATCAATCCCGGAAGCACCGTCGACACCGAGATCACAAAAAGTCCAAACAGAAGGAGTCCGACGGTCGCATATGTTGTGCGCCGCTCAACCCGGAGTGCAAGCACGAAGAGGATCCAGAGTCCGGCGATCGACGCGAGCGTGGCGATGGCTGCGAGAGCCGGGGCGATCGGGAAGATTGTTCCGAAGATTCCGAGTGACAGGACGACCCCGATCCACGAGGCGCGGGGGAATCTCGCAAAGATATCGATCTGGTCCATATGCCTAAAGTATATACCTGATCCACTCTTGTGCGATGTATCTTACATTTCCAACAAACAGCGTGCGTTTTTGCCGTCGTGCTCTCGTTTCTTCGCCCCTGGTTCCTTGCTATACTTTATTGGCGATCCGTGTTCCTTATTCATAATGACTCGTATTTATGGTTCCTCCCTTGCCCCCTGAGCAATCTCAGAAGCCCACAACAGATCGTGGCATGAGAAATCTCATTATTATTGCCATCAGCGTTGGAGTAGGTGCCCTTTTGTTGGGTGCAGTTATGATTTTTCGATCTTCATCGCCAGTCGATACTGGCGTCCCAGAAACGCAGCCTTCTTCGGATGTTGATGCCGCGTCGATGAATCTCGAGCAGGGTCTGGGTGGCGCGATTTATGAAAAAGCCGCGAATCCTGTTGAAGGCGCGCTTCCAGAGGTCGCTTCTCCTGTAGCGAATCCAATTGAGGGGGCGTATAAAAATCCTTTTGAATAAAATTTTCGCTCTATGAACACGACACGATTGATGCGCGCTAGGACCCTCAGTGCGTTTTTTGCTGCCGCAATGATGATCACGGGCGCGATTGCATTTGCGCAGGCAGATGACGCGTCTTCGGGGCTAGCGGGAGTTGCGTTCCCTATTGCTGAGCTTGGTTCTTGTGCGGATAAGGCCTCCTGTCGGGCGTATTGCGACGATGCGGCGCATATGACCGAATGTGTTGCGTTTGCGAAATCGCATGGACTCATGAATACCGAAGAGGCATCGCGAGCAAAACGCTTTTCGGAAGCCATCACTGCAGGGTCGGGGCCTGGAGGGTGTACATCTCCCCGTGCCTGTCAGGAGTACTGCGAGAACGTGATGCATCTGGGTGTATGCATGGCATTTGCGGAAAAGAACAAATTTACTGGCCCTGAATATGTGCACGGACAAAAGATCCATGCATATATCAAGGGCGGAGGGAGCATGCCGGGCGGCTGTACGTCCAAGGCATCATGCCAGGCATATTGCGAGGATTTTCACCATGCAGAAGAGTGTCTCGCTTTTGCAGAGGCGGCAGGCATCACGGAGATGGAAGATGATCATGAGCGTGACGCACCCAAAATGAATGCAGGCCCAGAGGGTTCTCGAAGAAACATGATGCCCACACGGGAGCAGATGGCGAAGCTTGCCGTGCTTGCGAAAAATGGAGAAACACCGGGCAAGTGCACATCGAAGACATCATGCGAAACCTATTGCCGCGACGAGGCACACATGGAGGAATGCATGGCGTTTGCCGAGAAGATGGGCTTCATGAGCAAGGACGAAGCAGCCCGCGCTCGCACATTTATCGAGAAGGGTGGCCCGGGGGGCTGTAAGTCGGAGGCTGCGTGTCATGCATATTGTAATGCACCCGAAAATCGCGAGACCTGTTTCAGATTTGCAGAGGAAAATGGTCTCATTCCGCCCGAGGAGATTGAGCGAATGAAGGAAGGCATGGTCCGTATGCGTCAGGGACTCGAGCAAGCACCACTAGAGGTTCGCGAGTGCCTGAAATCCTCTCTTGGGGAAACCGTGATCGAAGACATTCAATCAGGAAAACTGGTGCCAGGTCCGGATATTGGAGAGCGAGCACGCGCATGTTTCGAAAAATTCGGCGGTGCACATGATCCGAGCGCAGTGATGCGGCAAGCTCCGCCCGAAGTGCGCGCGTGTTTGAACGAAAAAGTCGGACTCACCTTCGAAGAGATCACCAAGCGTGAACCGACACCAGAGATCGCCGACGCATTTCGCGTCTGCTTCCAGCAAATGCAATTTCGTGATGGAGGGCAAGGTGGGCCTGGCGCAGAGGGAATGCATCAGGGTCCGACGCCTGAGATGCTCCAAGGAATTTTGAGAAGTGCTCCGCCCGAAGTCGCTGCGTGTCTCAAGGAGAAGCTCGGGGATGACCTCGAGAAGATAGCCTCCGGGACGTCTATGCCAACCCCGGAAACCGAGGAAAAGATGCGCGCCTGCTTCGAGAGTTTCCGTCCCATGGGTGCACCGAACGAGGCGATGCATCGTGATGGCGGCACGACAGGAACGATGTCTCCTTCTGGTTCTGGTCCGAGAATGGAACCCCCGCTTCCGCTTCAGGGCGGTGCTCCCAGCGGAAATATTCCTCCCGAAGTCGCGCAATGTATGAAGGAAAAATTAGGAGAAGGGGAAGCAGCAAAATTGATGTCGACTGGCCCGACTCCGGAAACACAACTCGTCGTTCGTGCGTGCTTCGAACAGTTTGGAAGACCGTCTGGCGGTACAATGCCCACTGGCATGGTACCTCCTCCGTCTATGGCTCCGCAGCCCGGAGTTCCTGAGTCAATGCCGCCGCAGGGATCATCTGGCGGGTGGACGAGTGGACTTCCGCCGCTTGTGCAGGCGTGCCTCAAGGCAAAATTTGGAGAAGATGCTTTTGTAAGAATGGGCATGCAGCCACCGACTCCCGAGATCGAAATTGCGATTCGCGCATGTTTTACCACTACGCAGCCCTCGATGCCTGAAGGGGGAGCGATGCCAATCGAGGGCCAAATACCGCCTCCATCTGGTGAGCCGACGACTCAGACGAACCTCCTGCAAAGAGCCCTTATCGGGGTCGTCGTGGCAGCACTCAGTGATATCGTGAGATAAAAGATTGTGCTTCGTGTCGAGTACGATTCAGAGACGGGAAAGCGGGAGCCTCGAGCTCCTGCTTTCGTAAGAGTTCGGCATGTGGTACGACATCACTATGGCAGTGGCCGAGGATATCCGACGCGAATTTCTGGCATTATATGACCGCGAGACGAACTCGCTCTTTCGGCATGTGTTTCTGCGGTGTCGTGATCGGGAGCGATCCAAAGACATTGTTCAAGAAGCGTTCTGTCGCGTATGGAGTTCGCTTGCCCGGGGTGCGGCGATTGAACAGCCTCGCGCGTTTCTGTATCGCGTCGCCAGGAATGTGATGATCGATATGGCCAGAAAGAAGCGCGAAGCATTGTTTGCTGAATCAGATGATGTCGATCTCTTCGAGGACCATGCAATGACCGGCAAGGCTGAGGAAGATGCCGAGTATGGCCGTGCACTCGAGGCGATCGCTACTCTTTCTCGAGAGTATCGCGAGGCGTTTACGATGCGCTTTGTTGATGATTTTTCTCCAAAGGAGATCGCAGAAATATTGGGCGTCTCCGCAAATGTGGTATCGGTTCGCATTACGCGGGCCGCCAAAGAACTGCGGAAGCGTCTCGGGGTTGATCACGCGCAGGCGGTAACTACTACACTATGAGCAAAGAATTTTCACACGTGACTGCGCTTCTTAAAGCGGGAACCAAGCTTTCGCATGAGGAGGAAGCGAAGATAAAAGACGAGGTCGTTTCTTTTATGGAACTCCATCCGGTAAGAGTTGGGGATGCTCAGACGTCATCACTGAGTGCAGGGAATGCGATACGAGATTCCCGCAATATACAAGCTCAGAATGGAAAACATCCTATGATGATTGCAACAATTATTGCCTTGTTTATCAGCGGAGGAACGGCATTTGCCGCAGAGGGATCGCTTCCTGGCGACGCGCTCTATCCGGTAAAGATCCATGTGACGGAGGAGGTTCGCGGTTGGGTCGCGATTTCAGATGAGGCGGAAGCGCGCTGGGAAATGCGGAAAGCGAGCCGCCGTATGGATGAGGCGAAGGAACTTGAAGCGGAAGGTCGGCTGACGGGCGAGGCGAAAGCGGAGATCGAGCAGTCAATCAGCATGCATGCGCAGTCATTCTCGACAGAGATCAAGGCGCTGCGCGAAGATGGAAAAGAAGAAGAGGCCAAAGCGCTCCGCGCAGAGTTTGTTGCCGAGGTTCACGGCAGCACGGGCAAGAATGCAACAACGCTTTCTCTTGATCTTGACGATGTGCTCGAGATTGAAATTGAAGAAGATGTCGAGCGCGGGAATTCTGATGGCGATCGCGCGGGCACGTCTCATGGAACAAGCTCTCTGTCTGGCCATACTGAAGGAGAGGCAGGTGAACGCATGAATGATATGGGCGGAAATAATGAGAACTGGAATTTCGATGGGGAGACGAAGATCGAGGGGAATGGCAAGGGAGAGCTAGAAGTTCGAGATGTCGTAGATATCAAGGCAGATGCGGATGCCGGTATCCGAACGGAACTCGGGCTCTAGCAATACATGTCCGTTGTGATAGTAAGGAACAATTTGTTACTATCATGAGATATGACCCACTATATTTGTACAGGAGGATGCGAAGGCGTGGCGGATCAGCCGGGCGTGTGCGGTGCGACTGCGTGCCCGAAGCATGGTACCCCGCTTGAGCCGTGCGAGTGCACCGATGGGAAGCACTTCGGCAAGTTCGACCGTGATGCAGCGTCAGAAGCTGTCGCGTCGACATTGGAACCGGAAGGGGAAGAAAAATAGGCTTTCTGGGCAATCCCAATAGCAAAACGGCTCATTTCCCTCGAAATGAGCCGTTTCTGTTCCCGGCAAAGTATTCCATTCTGACGTCTTATCCACAGCGATCTTTCCATCTTTTGCTCACATCCCCGTGAGCGTATATAATAGACTCACGGAGGAATGGGCCCATTGGCGCCCTTCCTCTTTTTGCTTTCGTGTCCACTTTCGTACTTCCTCGATCCATCGATATCTCGCGATCCCAACTTCTCATTCTTGGAATTGGGTTTCTTTTTGCGCTCGCAGCTTTCGTGTTCCCTCATTCAGTGTTCGCAGCGACGACGACGGAAACGATCACTGCAAATACGACTTGGGTCGCGCCGGACGGCGTTGGCACGGTGTATGTCGAAGCATGGGGTGGTGGCGGTGGCGGCGCAGGAGGTGCATCGGGAAACTGCTGTGGTGGCGGTGGTGGCGGCGGCGCATACGCCCGCTCGATGGTGTCGGTCACCCCGGGGAATTCGTACACCGTCGTGGTTGGTATCGCTGGTACAGCAGGAGCGAATACCCCGACCGCCGGCGGCAATGGAGGTGACTCCATGTTCTCTGCAAGCTCAACGATCCTCGCGAAGGGCGGTATCGGTGGCGGCATCGGTGCGAACGGCGCAGGAGGCGCAGGCGGGTCGGGGAGCACCGGTTCCGTCGTCACCTATACCGGAGGCCAGGGTGGCAGCGGTGTCTCCACGGTCTCTTCCGGTGCAGGCGGTGGCGGCGCAGGAGATGCGAACAATGGCGGGAACGGATCGGGGAAGAACGTCGGTGTCGGTGGGCTCACGGGCGGCGGCGATGGTGCTCCAGGTAATGGCGCAGGGGCACTCGTCGGTATCACGGCAACCTCGACCGGCGGCGGTGGCTCTGGCGGTATCCGCACCTCGGGTGGTGCAAAGGCTGGTGGGGCCGGGTACCAGGGAAAGATCGTGATCTCCTACCAAACCCCTCCGCAACGCTCACTCATTTCTCAGGATGGATATATTTTTGAGAACGACGACGCGACATCCACTCCCGATACCAACACACAGCAGGCGGCCGCATCGACCAGCATCACGAGCATCACTCCGGGCGAGCGACTCACGCTCCGCATGCAGATCCGGAATACTGGCGCTCGTGCGACTTCGACCTACGGGCTTTTCTACGATCGCAATGACGGGATCTTCACCAAAGTCCGAGCAAATGCGATGGCGACGACATCGAATGGGGATTGTGCGCATGTGTATTGGACGTGCGAAGCAGTTGACTCGAGCGGCGACGTGGGATCTCATACATCCATTGCGATCGATCCCTCCGGCAATCCGTGGATCAGCTATCAGGATGGCAATCCGGCGAACTATAATCTCCGTGTTGCAAAGTATGTCGGCACGGGGGGGACGGGATGCGCTTCAACTCGCTGGACGTGTGCGACCATTGATTCCGCAAATGATGTCGGTCGGTATACCTCCATCGCGTTCAGTCCTTCCGGGGTGCCGTGGATCAGCTATCGCGATACCACGACTGCTGACCTTCGCGTCGCCCGCTACGTCGGCTCCGGCGGCACTGGCTGCGCGGATGCGGCGTGGACATGCACATCTGTAGACACCACAAATGCGCCGGGAGAAAATACCTCTATTGCTTTCGACCAGACCGGAACAGCTTGGGTAAGCTATAATGAAACTACGAATGGGAATCTTCGTGTTGCAAAGTATGTCGGCTCTGGTGGGTCAGGATGTGCCTCGGCGGAATGGACATGCACCACGGTTCAATCTGGCGGGAAGTTCGATGTGTATTCGTCGATCGCGATTGATTTTGACGGCAACCCCTGGGTCGCATTCGGTCTTTCCGATGTGAATTCGGACGGCTGTGGCGCGTCAGATTGCGATCTGTACGTCGCAAAGTATGTCGGTTCCGGCGGAGCCGGTTGCACGTCGAGCGCATGGACGTGTACGGCGATCGATACGGCAAACGCTACCTATCGCTATATTTCGCTTGCGTTTAGTCCTAGTGGTGCGGCATGGATATCCTATCTTAGTGACACGAGTGCCGATCTTCGTGTGGCGCGATATGTCGAAACGAACGGCACCGGCTGTGCCTCGAGTGCGTGGACATGCGAATCGCCCGCCACTGCGAATTCTGTGGGGTATTTCACTGCGGTCGCGTTCGATTCCGGTGGAAAACCTTGGGTTGTTTACCACCATACGGATTCGAGCAACGATATGTATGTCGCCCGCTACGTCGGCTCCGGGGGGACTGGGTGCGCCTTAAGCACGTGGACATGTGCGGCGGTCGATACGGCGAATACCGTCGGTTGGATGCCATCTCTGGCGTTTGATCACAATGGAATTGCGTGGATCTCGTATTACGATTCTTCGAACGGAGATCTCCGAGTCGCGAGAACAAATCGTGGCGGCGAGATCCTGATCGCCTCCGGTTTCGCTGGGACCACCACGACCGCGATCACGCAATCGCACGCGGACATGCTCTCTGTGACTGATTCCGCGAATCGCAACGATGCCGACTGTCTTACTTCTGGTGCGTCGTGGACGAACGGCGCCTGGTTCAACACCGAGGAGGGGACCTAT
>DATIBL010000040.1:0-3982 GCA_035457505.1 Minisyncoccota bacterium
GGAGCTAAAGAGAAATCGCACCGCGCGGCCCGTCCCCTGCATGCCGACTGCCAAGAGCAGAGTGCGCGTGACCGTGATCGCCGAGAACATCGACACAAGAACACCAACGAGGAGCGTCAGCGCAAATCCCTTGATGAGCGAAGTGCCGAACCAGAAGAGGATGAGCGTCGAGATGATCGACGAGACGTTCGAGTCACGGATCGAAAGCCATGCGCGCGCGAATCCGTCATGCATGGCAGCATCGAGATCCTTGCCCTTCTTGAGCTCTTCCTTCATGCGCTCAAAGATCAAAATGTTCGCATCCACCGCCATGCCGATCGAAAGGATGAATCCTGCGATACCTGCTGCGGTGAGCGTGACCGGGATCATCTTGAAGATCGCCAGCATGATCGCGATGTAGACTCCGAGCGCGAGCGTTGCGATCAGGCCAGGGAGGCGATACCAGAGGATCAGGAATATCGCGACCGCAAGCACACCGATCACACCCGCCCGTACGCCGGAGTTGAGGGCTTTTTCACCGAGCGATGCGCCGATCGTCTGCGTCGAGAGCAGCTCCACCGGAACAGGAAGCGCGCCCGAGTTGAGGCGGCCGACAAGCTCCTTCGCCTCAGGAATGGTAAAGGTTCCGCTGATCTCGGCATTCCCGTCGGTGATCGCCTCGCGCACGACCGGAGCGGAGATCGGGACGGGGTTTTGATCGAGATAGATCGCGATCGTCTTGCCGATGTTCGCCTCTGTAATCTCAGCAAAGAGCCGCTTTCCCTCGTCGGTGAACTCAAGAACGACGCGAGGCTCGTTGGTTCGCTGATCGAATGCAAGCGTTGCCTTCTTCAGGTGCTGACCCGAAAGCGGCGTGAGCACGTAGTACGGATCCTGCGAAAGCATCGGATCCGCCGCAAGAAGACCCGCGATATCGACCTGGGCGCCGGTTGAAGATGCAAGCTCGATCGCCTTCTCTGCTCGGCCGATCGCATCAAGGATCGCCTGCTTCTCCGGTCCGTCGGGACGCTCCGCCTTGAACTCGAGGATCGGAGTCGCACCGATCATTTCCACCGCCTGATCGATGTCGGTCACACCTGGAAGCTCCACGATCAGCCGCTGTTCACGCTCCCCCGAAGCTGCACCGTGTTCTTCGACCTGGACGATCGGCTCACCCACGCCAAAGAGATTCACCCGCCGCTCGATCACGTCGCGAAGGGCGTCCATGGATTGCCGCATCTCCCCTTCCGGGATCGCTGCGGTATCCGCGCGGTACACAAGATGCGTTCCGCCTGAGATATCGAGACCGTATTTGAACGGGAATTTCCCAAACCCTGTATCCGAATAGACCTGACTGATATAGTCGAAATAGCCGATGCCGGCGCCCGCAAGCAGCAAGAGCAGTGCGAGGATGCGTTTTCTCCACATATGGGCGGGATTATACGGTGCGGGAGCCTGGGCGTAAAGTTGACGGGACCTCCTGGCGCTTTCCCGGCGTTGTTTCTAGGGTTTTTGGGCAATCTTGCTGCAAAAAACACGAACTTTTTACCACCAAATCACTCTATTATATAGAAGGGTCCCAAAGTCCCTCCGCCCTGGGTCCGGGAGACGGACTATTTCTCCGACAACACAAACGGCATAGCCTCTATGATCCTTCCGTCGCTCGGGCGATAGAGGATCGCTTTGTGCGCTGCTGAATACACAAGGACCTTGTCCCCAACCTCTGCATTCGCAAAAAAAGGCTGGCCTTCGAGCTCCTTCAGATCAACCACCGTCGCAACGGTCGGCGTCTCATCGTCCGGGAGCAGCATGATCGTCCCGATCTGCGCGACGAGCTTCTTTGCTTCTTCTTCTTTTGTTCCATCTCCGCTTTCAATGCCGAACTGCCTTGCGTCACTCTTGACCTCCTGATATTTGAAATAGAAATAGCCCGCCGACGAAGACCCGATGATGGCGATCAGGAGGAACACGAGGGATGATACCGGAAGCGCACGCGGACGACCCGCTTCCTTCGGGCGCACCACACTTCGTGCAGGTGCTTCATTGCTATTCGGTTCGCGGTCAGGAAAAGCGGCCATGGGTGAAGTATAGCAGAGCTTTTACGACAGAAATATGGAGACCAGAACGAGCAGGGACAATGGAAACTCGGGGCCATTTATTCGCTCCCGCCTCCGCCGCCTGCTCCCCCTCCGCCCTGCCCGCTGCCGGAACTAGGGTTTTCCGTACCGCTTCCCCCTCCAGCCTGGCCGCCACCTTGCTGCGGACCAGAACCCGGCGCCTCTGTTCCGCTTCCCCCGCCGGCCGGGCGCTGTGAATTGGAGATAATGATCTGCGGCTGAACACCATAGGTAATGTTCGTCGTAGTCCCAGCGTTCGTGACACGGAAGCAATACGTCTCGCCACCCTGCACCGCCAAGGTCGATCGGATCGCGTATTCAAGCTCAGTGAATTGCGATTGCGTGAGCGTATGTGCGCTCGTTGAATTTCCGGATTCCTTGACCACTCCGGCTCGGAAGGTCTTTCCAGCCGGGTTTGTAAGGCCAGAAGAATCCGTCGTGACAGCCCCATCACTCACATAGGGTGACGGATCCATGACCCATTCGAGCGTGCTTTCTGTGGCAGGAACTGGAACCCAAGCGGAGCAGCTTGAGGATGCATACTCTAGACGATACGGAATGCTCGCTGCCCACCCAGCTCCGGTATTCGAAAGCAGCGTACGTAAGCGGATCCGATCACCGCGATATACCCCTGCAGTCAGCGGCGCATCTTCGGCCGTCGGGTATGTGGCAAACGTTTCCGACCCGTCATCCCTGCGCCAACGATAGTGCAGCTGCTGGATGCTCGGAACGACGGTTTCGACCCACGACAAGCTCGCCATGATAAAGTCTGTCTCATAGACCGAATTCGTGGTTGAGGCCCCCGAAGCGGACGAGCGTACTCGGAAGTTCATGAGATTGTTCACCGTATCGATGAGCCGTTTAGGATTATCATAATATCCCGCAAGGCCGTCGTTCACATTACTGACATTCGCTGTAACGGGATCATCAAAAGCATTCCCAGACGTGACGGCAGCCGAAGAATTGACCCATCCCCCGCTGACACTGATTCCTGAATAATCCCGGAGTGACAGCGTTTTTGTCCCTCCCGCAGATCCCCCAAGCACGGATACATAAAACACTGATGTAGGAATGGCATTTGGCGGCAACGTCACCGCAAATGGGATATTGAACGCAGCTGCCTCTTCGATTGTCCCATCATTGTCAAAGTCGAACGCATAGTAATCCGAGGTAGATCCAGTTCCGCGATTTGCGGTCTCGTCCTCTGTCTGCAACGCATACCAAGCAGAAGATGATGTACTCGTATTAAGATCTCGGATGTTCGCGCAGGTATTCGCTCCAAAAGAAGAGGTCACACGAAGTCCGGTCGTAATATCGCGCTTTTCCATAAGCCAAATATCTTCGACTCCCCCCGCAAGGAATACGTGCGTCCCGTTCACCGCAATGCCACGGAATTGATCACTCGTGCTATTTCCGATACTCAGCCTTCCGTCACCATTCCAGGCGGCGACAAGAGATCCGTCAGACAGCAAACGCTTTTGCGCATGCGGGATCCCGCTTTGGGTTAAGCCAGCAACATAAAGATATGTCCCATCGTGGCGTGCGGCATGGATGCGCTCGTCGGACGTCGAGAGATTTTCCTGAACGACCCCACTTGCACCAAAACCGGCAACGAGAGCCCCCGTACTGATATCGCGCTTCTCAATGCGGAATTGGTCATTCCCGGCCCCCACAACATTGTCATACCCTCCTATATACAAGTCGGTCGCCGTGAGTACCATCGCGAACGGTTCATCGGGGCTGGTCGACGGATTCGACATCACCGTTCCATCCGAATCGAACGCCGTCACCGCAGCGCCGGTGGTGATATCGAGTTTCTGGATGCGCCATTGATTGTTGCCGGGAACGACATCGACACCAGCGACATAAATATACGAGGCATCGAC
>DATIBL010000041.1:0-5614 GCA_035457505.1 Minisyncoccota bacterium
GTGAGGATCTTTGCAAATGGATGAAATTCAAGGCGTGGGGTGGAAATGTCCTGGAGGAATATGTCGTATATTTCGACAGGACTTACGGGGCCCCACAACGCAGAAGTTCGCCATTTGTGAAGATCTGCAAAGAATAAAGGGGCCAACTTGCGTCGGCCCCTTTATAAGCATCAGGAACCGAAGTTCCCGATGAGATAAATATACACCCAAAGGAAAAACGTGCAAGGCGCTCCTGTGGATAACTCTGAGCACCGACCAATAAATGCCTTCCGGGAAGAAAAACCCCGATCTCTCGGGGCTATTCTGGAACGATGACCGATCCCACGGCTGGATCGAGGGCATCCTTGAGGGCGTCGCTTGGAACGATCTTGATCTTCACTTTGTTCTCCCGCGCGAAGGCGACGGCGGTCTGGTCGGCGATCTTGAGATTTTTGGCGAGGAATTCGGAGGCGGTGATCGACGGCAGAAATGTCGCGGAGGGATCGACGTTGGGGTCGGCAGTATAGATGCCGGCGACTCTGTTCTTGGTCATGATGACCAGGTCCATGTCGAGTTCCTTTGCGCGGAGAACTGCAGTCGTGTCGGTAGTGAGATTGGGGACGCCGAGGCCGCCGCAGAGGATCACGACGCGATTTTCACGCATGTGGTGCCGGGCGCGCTGCCCGATGAACCACTCGCAGACCTGATCGATGCGGATCGCCGACATCACGCGCGTGTCGACGTTGGCATTCTGGAGAGCGTCGCGCAGAACAAGCGCATTCGGGACTGTCGCAAGCATACCGGCGTTGTCGGCCGTCGCTTGCGGAAGGATAGACAGTTCGCGCATGAGGTCTTTGCCGCGGAAGATGTTTCCCCCGCCGACCACGATCGCAATGGAATGCGCTGCGGTATAGAGTGTGCGGATCTGGTCGCGAATGCGCAGCACCGTCGGCTCGTCGTACTTGCGGCCGTCATCATGCCCGCCAGCAAGGCTTTCTCCGGAGATTTTAATGAGGATCTTCATGGGTGTGTGTGCTCCTGGTTGGTTCCGTCGCGAGTATAGCATGCTCGCGAGCATGTTCAAAAAACACCATGTCGTCCGCAAGAACTCTAGAATGACGACAGTCCGGTACGTTCCATGATTCGATAGAGGCTGGTCTTCCAGAACGTGGTGTCCTCGTACGCGCTGTAGTCCGCAGAATATCGCTCTGTATCGCTATTGGACCATGCGCGCGAGAGATACGCGTCGATCTCCGCAAGCGCCGGGAATTCGGACTCCGAGGTGATCGCGATATTCGCTTCGAGATTGTATCCGCCGATGTTTCGCCGGGTCAGATTGGCCGATCCCGCCATGACGTAGTGTTTGCCGCCGACGAATGCGCGGACGAGCTTCGCGTGGCACTGCTCGCCGTGCGTATCGCACCAGCGCACTTCGACGGTGCGGCCGCCCTTCTTGAGAAGCTCTTTTGCTACTGGGCGGTTTGGAATGCCATTCTTCTCCATCCCGAAGGCGTCTTTGTTGGGATCGAGGAGAACTTTGATTGCGACTTTGCGCTTCCCGGCGTCGATGAGCGCGCGCACGATCTGCCGGTCCGAAAGATAGAACATTGCCATGGTGATCGAATCCCCTTCTCGAGCGTCGCCGATGACGCGCAGAAGATCACGGCGGATCGATTCCTCGCGCAAGAACGACACGCGCACTGGTCCGTCGGTGGCGTCCGCGATCGCGTTCGGATCGTAGAGCGGTGTGACTGCTTCGGAAAGTTCGGCGATCGAGCGCTCGCTCGAAAGGACGCTCTTCCAGATCTGATCGTCCACGCGGATCGCGATGTTGCCGTGCGCGCTTGATCCGTCGTGCGGGTTCGAAGAGGTGACGAGCGTGACCATCTTGCGCTTCGCTGTCTTTCCCTTTCCGGCGGGTTGATCGGCGACAATGAGCTTGCTGTGGTTCGCTTTGAAATTGGCGAGTGTGAGCCAAGTGCGAAGCGTGACCTTGTCTCCTCCGTGCTGGAACGGGTGCGGAAGCCAGCCGCCGGTGTCGGAGTTACCGAACCACTGTACGAAGATCCTCCAGATCGGAGAATAGAGCGGGTTCGAGTCTGGGAGCGCTCCAAGATTGGTCGGAATGACAGGGATGCCCGCAGTACGGAGAGCGTTGAGATGCGCAGCGGTATCGCCGTCGTACGCGGTGTTGATCGGGTCCGTAATGAGCGCGATCGCGATATGCGGGTGCGACTCGCGTTTGGCGATGAGTTTTGCGGTGAGTTCTTCGGAAAGTGCGCGCATGGTCTCCGGCTTGTCGCCTTGGAAGGAGTTGTACAGGAACATATCAAGAACGATGAGATGTTCCGCGCGATCGATCATGCGAAAGATCTCATCCCAAACCTCTTGGCGTGCAACGCGCTCCCCCTTTGCGTTAATGAATGTCTCGTCGGCAAAAAACGCGATCGAGGACGCAGGAACCAGATATTCCGGCGACGGACGCGCGAGCTCCTCCGGGAACGGGCGCATGAGCTGGTAGAAGAAGACGAACACGTACAGGACGAGGGCGAGTTTTGCGAGGCGCTTCAGGATGACAGTCATATGCGAAGGGTCAGAAGAACGATCACTCGAGTGAGGGCGGGTTCAGGAGGCAGGACTGGAGTTCGGGCGTTTCGGTCCATCCGCATGCGCCGTCTGCCTGGCGTTCGCAGCGCGCGGTGGCGTAGCAGCGGTATTCTTGGCGGAATTCGCACGTCGAGACCATGTCGCGATCTGAGCAGATCTGTCCGCTGCAGCCAGTCTTTTTGCACAAAGGTTTCTCGGGGGTGATGGTGATCTCCTCTCCTGGAACGATCACGGGGTCTGTCGGGACGATCGGCTCCGGAAGGGTCGGAACATCGATCGGCGGTTCGGGGACGATCGGCTGCTCGATCGGGGTGCTCCCTTCCCCAGGTTCGACCACGATCGGAGCATTTGGTCGTGCGAAGATGTACAAGAAAAGCAGGATCCCCACAGCGAGAATCAGGAGTGCGTCGATCACGAGGACGAAAATCCGATGATAGGGAAAAACCTCCTGGTGTGCAGGTGACTCTTCCTGGGCTGGAACGGATGCGGCTGGCTTCGATGCGCTCTCTCTTGGTGTTACAGCGGGCGGAGTCGTTTGCGTTTTCTGCTCCTGGTCGTCGGTAGACATAGATGATGATTCTCGTGAGAAATAAAATGGTTCGAGGCGTGATTAACGGTCGTCGCCGCTGCCGTGCACGGTGTCGTTCTTTAGTCGCGCGGCCAGCTTGGCGATATTTCCCTTTGCGACATCCTCGAGCGTGGTGCCGAGTTCATCGGCGAGCGCGGCGCAATACCAGAGCACATCTCCGAGTTCCTTGATGATCGCCTCTCTTCGCTCCGGCGTGAGCGTGCCACCGTCGTCGCGCATGATCTTCTTGACCTTGTCCGCGACTTCACCTGCTTCTCCCGCGAGTCCGAGCGTCGGATAGTAGATGTTCTTCCCCTGATCGGGATACCGTGCGCTCACGTGCGCTTGTTCCGCGTATTCCTCAAATGTCATGGCCATAGGGTTCCAGTATACCAAAGCGGACTCGAGCGGTCAGTGTCGAGGAATGGCGGATGTCTTCGCGGCGCGGCGATCACCCTCGTCTTCGATCTCTCCGACGATCTCTTCCAGAACGTCCTCGAGCGTGACCAACCCGATCACTTCGTCTGGATCGCTGGAGCGGTGCACGAGGTAGAGATGGGAACGTTCGCGGGTCATCTGAATAAAGACGTTCTCGATCTTTTGGTGTTCTGGTACGCGCGTGAGCGGCTGCACGATCGTGCCGAGCACCTCTCCGCGATTGTCGGAGTTGAGCACGCGCATCACATCGTTGGTGTGAACATAGCCGATGAACGTGTTTTCATTGCCGTCGTGCACTGGAAATCGCGAGAATCCGGACATCGCGACTGCATACGCGATCTGATCGATCGGAACCTCACCGCTCAGGCTCTCGATCTTCTCCCGCGGGGTCATGATCGTTCCGACGGGGATGTCGTCAAACTGAAAGATTCGCTCGATCATCTCGTGTTCGCGGCGGTCGATCTCGCCCTGCGCAAGACCGAGCTCCGCCATGATGCGGATCTCCTCTTCGCTTACGCTGTTGTGCGCGCGGTCTTTATTCTTGCTGCGAATATACTGCTCAAAGAATACGAAGATCGTGGTGATCGGATAGCACAAAAGAAAGAATGAATAGAGCGGCGGCGCAACCCAGGAAACAAATGTCCGGCGATGGATATACGCGAGGGACTTTGGAAAGATCTCCCCGAGAAGGAGGACGACGATGGTTGAGAGACCCGTTGCGATACCAGCTCCGAGAGAGCCGAAATGGTCGATCGCAAGGACGGTTGCGTATGAGGCGATCGAGATGTTGACGATATTGTTGCCGACCAGGATCGTCACAAGGAGACGCTGCGGCGAACCATGAAGTCGCGCGACGAGCTTGGCGTTGCGGGCCTTGCGGCGAACGAGCACGGCCACTTCGCTCTCGCGCAAACTGAAAAACGCCGTCTCAGACGCCGAGAAGAGCGCCGAAAGCGAGATCAAAACTGTGAAGATAAGGACGTCCATGAAGCCGCAGACAGAAAGGAGCTAGAGCGGAAGCCCCTTGAGGTAGCCGCGGAAATCGTTTCCGATATCATCGCGCACGAGCGCGTATTCGACCATGGCTTTCAAAAAATTGAGCGGATCGCCAGTGGTCATCCACTTCCCATCCTCGACCTCCTCGACCATGAATCGCCCGCCACGGCGGATGTACTCGGAGATCGCGTCTGTCACCCAGAGTTCCCCGCCCTTTCCGAGCTTGGTGTCGCGCAGAATGTCGACGATCTCCTTGGTGAGGATCATGCGGCCGAACTGCGCGAGCTGCGACGGGGCTTTGTCGATGGCGGGCTTTTCGACGACGGACTCCATTTCGCGGGTGCGAGGGCGGAGTTTGACGATGCCATAGCGATCGACGTGGTGCTTCGGGACGCGCTGGACCCCAATCACTGGCGCCGCATTCTCTGTGTAGTTGGCGATGAGGCGCTTGGTGAACGGTGTCTTCGAGAGGACGAGATCATCACCCCAGGCAAAAACGAATGGCTCATCACGCAAGAGATGCGCTGCCGATAGCACCGGCGTCCCATTGCCGTATGGTCCCTTCTGGCGGACGTAGATGAAATTCGCCATATGGGAGATGCGCTGCACCTCTGCAAGGAGCTTCTGCTTCCCTGCCTTCTCGAGCGAATACTCGAGTTCGAAAGAGCGGTCGAAATGATCCTCGAGCGGCTTCTTGTCCCACTTGGTGACAAGGATGATGTTTTCGATCCCCGAATCGACCATCTCTTCGACGACGTATTGCACGATCGGCTTATCGACGATCGGCAGCATCTCTTTGGGCTGTGCTTTTGTAGCGGGAAGAAATCGGGTCCCTGACCCTGCGACGGCGATAACCGCAGTCTTCACCGGAAAACTAGTCTTCGGCATATCCGTTTTCGGCGTGATGGGCGCTTTCGACAAATTTGGTCTCGAGATCCGTGCGTGCGCTCTTCACAAAGCGCTCTTCGACGTACCACAGCACCTCGAAGACGACGAGTGTGAGCAGCGTCACATAGGCTGCTACCA
>DATIBL010000042.1:0-7850 GCA_035457505.1 Minisyncoccota bacterium
CGTTGCGGGGCCCCGCAAGTCCTGTCGAAATATGCGACATGTATCTCCAGGACATTGCGACCCCGCGTCTCGAATTTCATCGACCCGGAGCCCCTTATGAGTGCTGCGGGTCTGGGGTCGCGAACTCTGCGTCTTTTCGAGGCCCTCACCATGAAGAGAATTGAAAAACACCCCGATCGGTCGGGGTGCTGTGCTAACGGTCGTCTTCGGGCGTATCGTCGTGCTTGTCGTTGAGAGCGGCGTCTGCGGCTCTTTCTTGGCGTGCCTCCGCTGCAAAGGCGGCGACTCGCATAAGGACGAAGAAGGTGATAGCGAGACAAAGCGGAATCGTCCAGAAGAGATGTTTGAGCGGCGTAAGATCGGGGAAGAACAGCAAGTGGATGCCGATGGTCGCGGCGCTCGCAGATCCGCAGAGGGCGGCGATGACTGGGCCGATCGCGATGATTCTTGCAGCAGCCGGCGCGGTCCGCAGCGGTGTCAGGACGAGTACCGCCCAGTGTGCGAGCCCTGCCGCAATCGCGAAGGCAATGAGTGCTCCGGTCATGATGAGCCTCTCGATATCTCCGTCGAGTATGGCAGGTTTCACTGTTCCGTCAATTTGTCCCAAGCGGGGCGTAGCTATCCGCGAAGCACGAGCAGGATCATGTAGAGCAGATAGAGCGCGACCATAATCCGGCCATGAAGGGGTGCAAGGTGCTGGCCTTTGCTGATCGTGGCAAAAACGAAGAGCAAGGCAGTAGCCGTTCCGAGGACTGCGAGATCTGCGGCTGCATGTATCGGGAACGGGACTGGTGTAACTAATGCTGTTGCGCCGAGCACCCAGAAGACGTTGAAAATATTCGAGCCGATCACATTTCCAACCGCGAGATCGGAGTGCCCCTTTCGCGCTGCTACTACCGAAGTCACAAGTTCTGGAAGCGATGTGCCGATCGCAATGATTGTCACGGCGATTACATACTCAGAGATACCGAATGTCGTCGCGATGGCTACTGCTCCGTCGACGACCCATTTCCCACCGATGACCAGTGCGCCAAGGCCGCCCCCGATCATGAACGCGATCATGGGAAGCGAGTGCCTCTCGATCTCGACGCTCTCTTCAAGTTTTTCACTGCGGTTCTTTCGGACCAGCTCGAGAACGTAGGATAAAAAGATCGCGAAGAAAAGCATGAGTATGATCCCGTCTGTTCGCGCGATCGCTCCCAAGCTTCCAGGATCGAGGAACGGGCGCGCTGCAAGCGCAAGGAGAACGAGTGTGGAGAGAAAAGCGAGCGGGATCTCTTTCCAAACCGTCGTATGTTGAACCGCAAGCGGACGAATCATCGCTGTGACACCGAGGATTAGGAGAATATTTGCAATGTTCGAACCGATCACGTTCCCAAAAGCAACATCCGTTGTTCCCGAGAGTGCTGCCAGGACATTCACGGTGAGTTCGGGCATTGATGTACCGAAGGCGACGACGGTGAGGCCGATCACGAGAGGAGATACGCCGAGTTTGGATGCGAGGGTTGATGATCCTTCAACCAAGTACTCAGCTCCCTTCAGGAGAAGGACGAATCCTGCGACGATTGCGGCATACATCATATACGTTCAATTGAACAGGACTTGATCGCCCTCGTCCATCCTTTTGTGATGGTTACCTTCGAACGAGGATTTCGATTCCGCCGACCTCGTCGATCATTTCGTAGTGTTCCGCGATCCATTGATCATGCGAGTTTGCCCAGTCGTAGCGGAATTTATCGCCGATCGATCGTCCTCGCAGAACGAGACCCGGCTGTTCGCGCTCAAGTACTGCGAGATTTGCCGCAAAATCCTCAGGTGCGTTCATTTCCGTGAAAAGAAAATCATGCGGATAGGGATTGGGTTGCCCGAGCTCGAGTGCGTAGCCGGGAAGGAAGGGATAGGCGTAAAGTCCTGGGCTCTGTCGGATCGCGATCGCGCGAATCCGATCGAGTCCCTTTTCTGCTTCGATGGTAGCGAAGACGTTAAAGAGGAAGAGAAAGAGGAGAAGGAATCCTGCGACGATTCGAAACGGAAGGCTTTGCGTATCCACGGCAAGCTTGTGTCGTCCGCGTCCCTCAGAAAGGACTGCCGCGAAGATCGGGAGTGCGAATGTCGCCATCGAAACGTGCGCGAGGTCTGGGCGTGTCAGCGTGGAAGCGAGCATTCCTGCTTGTGCGAGAGCGATAACAGCCAAGAGGAGCTTTCGATTGCTCGTCGTCATGCGCGCAATGACCATTCCGAGTGCTGCGGTGACTCCGGCGATCAGGATAAACGGAAAGATCATGACATCGTTGATCTCGCGATAGTGCAGTGCTGGCCACGTAATAAGCGAATCAAAGAGCGTAGCAAATGGCCATACAAAGAGCATTCCGATTCCCGGGAGGATCATGCCGAGAATCGCGGCTCCGGCAAAGCGCGGAGGGAGAATGTTCTTCCAGGCGAAGACGAGCATGCTGGTTGCTATACAGGCGATCAAGATCCCGCCCTTCGTCTGAAGAAATACCGGAACGAGTCCGACCACGATCCCTGCACCAAAGAACTCCCATACGCGTCTTTTCCGTTCAAGCGCTGCAAGCACAAGCGCGATCCCGATCACGGCAATGGCGGAGCCCTGAGTGTTGTGGTTCACCAGCTGGAACCACCCAGAAAGCATAAAGAGCCAGATGATGCCGGCCGCGTTTGCGTTGGATGTCCTTGCTCCGAGTCTCCGCGCAATATCGGCAAGCGCATAGGCTGATCCTGCAATGAGCGCGATCGCAGCGGCTTTCGCGCTCCAGTATGATGCGCCGAAGATCGCCATCGCGAGCGCGCTCAAGTAGAAGGAGCCGGGAGCGATGTATGCAAAGAAATCCGTGTAGATCTGCTCACCGGAGAGGATTCGCATCGCGCCGCTCAAGACGAGCCCTTCGTCGCTTACCAGAAGGTGTCCCGGCGCCGCAAGGATTGCCACGGCAAGGAAGAGGACAATTGTCCATGCGCGGGAGCCTGCTGTGTTCATCATGGGCAAATTATACATGACGGCGAAGAGCGGACGCGCTGGCTGAAAAGCGCGAGCTCAGACTTTGCGAAGAGGGAGAAGATTTCGACCGTTACACGGTTAGTACTCGTTTCCCATTTTCTCACAACGCAAGCGTTGCTCGAAAATATGGGAGAACGGCTTCGAATCCCCCCCCACGCAAGTGAAGCAGTTCACTTGCTCTCTCCGCTCAACAAAAATGGCGCCCAGAGGCGCGCATGTTTTGTACGAGCGGAGAGGGAGGGATTCGAACCCTCGAGGGGGTTTAAGGCCCCCTGCCACGTTAGCAGTGTGGTGCTTTCGACCAGCTCAGCCACCTCTCCAGATATATGATTTTATGATTTGGATCGGCTGTGCCACCTCACGGAAATCATTTTCTCAATGCGTGCAGCCACCGTATCATATCCTTGCCGATGAATCAAAAGTGGATCCTCCTCGCTGATCTGAGCCTGATCAGTGCGTGCGTCTAGTGCGCGGCGGCGACGGCGAGAATGCGTTTCGGTCCGAGGGGACGGAGCGCGTCCTTCGCAGCACGGATCGTTGCGCCGGTCGTGATCACATCATCGATCAGAATCACCGTCTTCCCGGCAATGCGCGTGCCGTTTCGTGCGGAGAATGCACCGACCTGACTCTCGAGACGCTGGCGCTTGGTCTTCGTTGCGACCTGGTGGATCGTCTCTTTGTTGCGCTCGAGGAGCAGTTCGACGGGCATGGTGAATCCGTCTTTCGCAGCGCATGCGCTGATCGTTCGCGCGATGAGTTCTGCGTGGTTGTATCCGCGTCGGCGGAGCCCCTCGACGTGCGCGGGGATCGGAACCAGCATGATTCCTTCTGCAGCTTTTCGGGGATCGCGCGAGAGATGTTTGAAGAATTCGCGATACAGCGCGACTCCGAAATATTCGGCGAGCGCCTTGCGAGAACGGTATTTGAGTCCAATGATCGCCTTTTTGACCATCGGATGTCGATAGTCGAAGAGTGCCCCCATGTTGCCGGGCATGGCCTCCGGCCGGGTGGTGATATTGCGCTCGCAGACGGCACAGAGCGCACTTCCGGTGCGTCCACATCCGACACAGGTGTCAGGAAAGAAGAAGGCGAGCAGCTTCTCGAGCATATAGCGTTGAGTATAGGCGCTTCCGGTGGCCCCGCAAGCGCGAAATGCGTGATGCAGTGCGCTTGCAGATGCGCAGCGCGGAATTGCATCTCTGAGGGAGTCTGATCGCTCCAGGAGGGGGTGGGGGATTATCCCCGCCGAGAGGCGCGCGGCTCGAATATTCGTGTTATCATAAATCATCATGTCGAATCCCCTCGATGGTTTGCTTGCTGGACTTCTCAAAAAGAAGAGCGATTCCGTTGTCGGCCTCGATATTGGGGGATCTTTTGTGAAGGCGGTTCAGCTGCACAAGAAAGGCGCCAAGGCCGTCCTCGACACCTATGGCGAGGTTGCGCTCGGTCCGCTCTCGGGGCTGGAGATCGGGCAGGCGACAAATCTTTCGACCGAAAAACTCGCGACGGCAATTCTCGATCTCTTCAATGAAGCAAAGATCACCTCCCGGGATGTCGTTTTTTCGCTTCCGCTCACCTCGACGCTTCTTGTCGTGATCGAGCTGCCGGATCTTGGTGAGGATAAGCTCAAAGAAATGATCCCGATCGAGGCGCGCAAATATATCCCGACATCTGTGTCCGAGGTCGCGCTCGATTTTTGGATCGTTCCCCGCGCGCCGCAGACCTACGTCGACCCCGACGAAGAAGAGCGTGCCAAGGCAGCCGGTCCCAAAGTTGACGTGCTCATCGCGGCTGTGCACAAGGACGTCCTCAACCGCTACCAGCAGATCGCACAGAAGATTGGTGCGACGAACGTGTCGATGGAAATCGAGATTTTCAGCACGATCCGCTCCGTCATGGGACGAGATTCGTCGCTCACGATGATCCTCGATATGGGAGCGGCAAATACGAAGATCGCAATGGTCGAAGACGGCATCGTCCGCAGTTCGCATCTTATCAATTCTGGTTCTCAGGACATCACACTCGCGCTTTCGAAGGCCAAGGGCGTCTCCATGTTGAAAGCCGAGGAGATCAAGCGCGATTTTGGTCTTGCTGGAGACCCGACGGACCCTTCGATCGCGGAGATCACGCGCCTCGCCGTCGAGCGGATCTTTGCCGAAGCGAACCGTTTGCTCACAAAATATCAGCAAACCAAGCACGTCTCAGTCTCTCGTGTGGTGCTCACTGGCGGCGGCGTTCTTTTGAAAGGCTTGCCAGATCTTGTGCAATCGAGTTTTTCGACAACCGTGGTCTTCGGGAACCCTTTTGAAAAAGTCGAGGCTCCTGCTGTCCTTGCGCCGATCTTAAAGGAGGCCGGCCCTGAGTTTGCCGTCGCGCTTGGCCTCGCGATCCGCAAGCTCTAACCTCGCGCACTGCCACACTTCTCGCCCCCGCTTCGCGATGTGGGGATATCTTTGCGCGAAAATGCTAGCAGTGCCCTTTGCATGTTGATACAATATGCTATGAGGGCACCCCGTATTCATGGACACTCGATTTGAAACATCCTTTATCCCGCAGCAACCGCTTCTGCGTGTCGAAGGCACACAACGGCGGCGCGAGCACGTGAGCCTCTCGCTCTTGTTCGCGCTCATCATCTTTTTTGCGACCATCGCTGTTGCCGGGGGAGTGTACTACCTGCGTGAAGACGCTGAGCGGATGCTTTCCGAGGCAAAGCATCAGCTCGATGAACGCGAGAAGAATATCAACATCGACGAGATCACATCGCTCAAGCTGCTCTCCACGCGCTTCGAAGCAGCCGAGAAAGTCCTCAGCAACCACATCGCACTTTCAGCAGTTCTTGATCTTCTCGAAGAGACCACCTCCGTGAATGTCGGCTTCACCTCGTTTGCGTTCTCTCAGTCGGGAGATGGCCCTGGTGTTGCACTGATCGGAGAGGCGCCGAGCTACATGACCGTCTATCTTCAGGCGGAGGATCTACGCAAGCATCCGTTTGTGAAGCGCGTCGACATCGCGAATATTGCGCTCTCCGAAGCGACGGGTATTGTCGGTTTTTCGATGAATCTCAAGCTTGATCCCGATCTTGCAAAGTATCCTCGCTACTACAATTCCATCCATGCTCCTGCGCCGGTCGTTGATCAGGACCTTATTCCCGCTGATGCTCCTGCGCCGCTTGTTCCATAAGCCGCCATCCGTATGACACGCTACATTATCCCGATCTTTCTCATGTTGATCTCCGGCGGCATCGCGATCTTTTTCATCGATGGTGCATATCAGGACATCCTTGTGTTGCGGACTGAGCAGAAGGCCGTCGAAGAGGATATTGCACGTGCCGACAAAGTGGATCAAGATCTTTCCCGCCTCCGTTCAGAGTTCGAGTCCTTCCCGTCAGGCGCGACCGATAGACTTGCGGTCATGCTTCCTGGAGATGTCGACAAAGTGAAACTCTTGATCGACCTTGAGGGCGTTGCAGACCGGCATGGGCTTTTCCTTCGCGGCCCGGATGTGACAATTTCCGACGCGAAAAGCAAATCGGATAGCGGTGTGCATGTTGCAGAAACACGCACGGCACTGCTTCGCTTTGGAGTAACGGCGCCGTACGATGTCTATCGCGAGTTCCTGCTTGATCTTGAGCGCAGTCTCTCTATCCGTGATCTGACGGCGGTCTCGCTGGCTTCTGGGGACACGCCGAAAGGTGCACGGCCAGTCTACAATTTCCAGATAGAGGCTTACACCTACTTCATCAAATAGTATGTTCTCGAAGCGCACATGGACGGATGTTCTCTTCGCGGTCGTACTGCCTGCGGCGGTCATTGGCGGCGTCTATTATTTCGGATTTCGGGATGAGCCGGTCTCCGAGGGCGCCTCGCTCCCTGGAGCAGAAGCTCATGCTCGCGGTGCTCGCGTGAAGGAAGCACTCCGTATTCTTGAGACCATCCAGTTCTCTCAGGCTGGCGCCATGTTAAATTCTCCCGTCTTCAACTCGCTCACGGACTTCACTGTTCCGATCGGACAAGAGACCTTTGGCCGTGAGAATCCGTTTACGCGCCCTCCGGTCGTTCAGCGCCTCCATGACCTCAACCCCAATAAGACCGTCCCCACAGGAGGTACCGCGACCACACCCTCTCCATCCACGAACACCAAAATCGACCAGCTCAACAATGCAGGATCGGTCAGACGGTAGCGGATGTGGGCAGCGTGTCGGCATGATCGCCGCAAGGGTGTATAATGGCTCCGTAGTATGAGCTTTTTGAAGTTTCTTGTTGAGCGCGGGTTGGTCCAAGAGGGGGAGATCGATCAGATCTCTTCGGATGCGACTGCGGCCAAGGGCGGCGTTGACGAAGTCCTCGCCCGGCGCGGGATCGACCCCAACCAGATCCGCTCGCTCAAATCTTCGTATTATGGCGTTCCCGAGCGAGAGATCGATGCGAGTAAGATCCCAAGCGAGGTTCTGCGATATTTCCCGGAAGAATCTGCCCGGCACTATTCTGTCGCGCCGATCGGTGTTGTCGACGGATCGCTCGAAGTCGGCATCGTCGATCCGGATGATCTTCCCGCGCGCGACGCGGTCCGGTTCATTGCGGCGAAGCACGGAATGCCATTTCGCTTGTATCTCATCAGTCAGCCTGATTTCAACGACATCCTGATCCAATATCGCAATCTCACCGGCGAGGTTTCTCAGGCGCTCGGAGAGATCACCGAGGAGAACGTTCCTTCCGTGGGGGAGCTTGGGCTTGAGACAACTCCGGTCGGAGAGTCTGCCGATCAAATGCTTGCCGGAGCGGGCGAAACAAAGATCGTCGAAGACGCACCGGTCACCAAGATCGTGCAAGTC
>DATIBL010000043.1:0-2092 GCA_035457505.1 Minisyncoccota bacterium
AGCCTCTCAAATACCACGTCGGTCCAAACCTTCGTATTGCATCGCAAATCACCAGAGGATATTGGTGGTAGGTCCATGACTTCGCCCTGCATCTCAAATATCAAAGAATGGACATTTCGTCGGTCCAAGCCTGCGTCTCGCATCGCAAATAACCAGAGAATATTCGGGGCGAATCATCATGGTTTTCTGGCATCGTTCCTTGTGGATTTCCGTTTCTTGCCAGTCCGTGCGAAAATAGACCCATGGGTGTTTTCACCAACACGCGCCGGATCGTCAAAGCCGGCTTCGTCAATTTTTGGCGGAATGCTGTTGTTTCACTGTCTGCGATCTTTGTCATGGTCGTGGCGCTTTTCTTCGTTGGCTCGACGATGCTGATCTCCGTTTTTCTCGATGGCGCGATCGACGCGGTCAACAAAAAAGTCGACATCAATATCTACTTCAACCCCGATGCCTCCGAGCAGGATATCTTTGTCATGAAGCGCCAGCTCGAGTCGCTTGCCGAGGTTGCGACCGTCGAATACATCTCCCGCGATCAAGCGATCCAAAATTTCAAAGATCGCCACGAGAACGACTACCTCATGACCCAGGCCCTGGAAGAGCTCGTCGACAATCCCCTCGGCGCGATCCTGAACGTGAAGGCCAAGGACCCGTCGCAGTACGAAGCCATCGCCAAGCATATCCAGGTGGGGGAGGATACGGTCACGCCAGCTGGCGGCTCGCGCTTGGTGTACAACGTCAACTACGCCAAATCCAAGGTCGTCATCGATAAGCTCAATTCCATCACCACCGGCGTGAAGCGTGTATCGGCGGCGCTCCTCCTTGTCCTGATCGTGATTGCCATCGTCATCACGTTCAATACGATCCGCCTCGCGATCTACATTTCCCGCGAGGAGATCGCCATCATGCGCCTCGTCGGGGCCAACAACAGCTTCGTTCGCGGTCCGTTCGTCGTCGAAGGCATCATGTATGGCGTCGTGGCCGCCCTCGTGGCAACCGCGCTCTTCTATCCCGCCACCCTCTGGCTTCGCGATGCGACCGGCGGCTTCTACGGCGGCGTCGATCTCTTTGACTACTACCTCCGGCATCTGAACGAGATCATCGCGATCCTCATGCTTTCTGGCATCGGTCTTGGCGCGATCTCGAGCTACCTCGCGGTCCGGCGATATTTACGGGCATAGCAATACCATATGGATCGTTCACCGAAACGTGCTATGAAAAAGACGCACAAGTATATTTTTGTGGTGGGAGGCGTTCTCTCGGGCGTGGGAAAGGGCGTGACCACCTCGTCGATCGCGATGCTGCTCGAGTCTCGCGGATTCCGCGTCTCGCCGATCAAGATCGACCCGTATTTGAACGTCGACGCGGGGACCATGAACCCGACCGAGCACGGCGAAGTGTTCGTTCTGCGCTCCGGCCTTGAGTGTGATCAGGACATGGGCAACTACGAGCGCTATCTCGGCCGCGACCTTGGCCCGGAGCATTATATGACCGGCGGCCTCGTGTACAAGACAGTGATCGACCGCGAACGCTCGCTCGGCTATCGGGGGAAGTGCGTCGAGCCGGTGCCGCATATCCCGGAGGAAGTGATCCGCCGCATTCGCGCCGCCGGCGACAAAGACCGCTCCGACGTCACAATCGTCGAGATCGGCGGAACCGTCGGCGAATACCAGAGCGTCATGTTCATCGAAGCCGCGCGCCTGCTCGAGCTCGAGCAGCCCGGCGACGTGCTGTTCGTCCTCGTGTCGTATCTCCCGATCCCCGGCAAGCTCGGCGAAATGAAGACCAAACCGACCCAGTATGCCGTGCGCACCTTGAACTCCTACGGTGTTCAGCCCGACATCATCATCGCGCGCGCATCGGTCCCGCTCGACGAGAAGCGCCGCGAGAAGATCGCGTTTTCGAGCGGTATGCGCCCCGAGCAGGTGATTTCCGCACCGGATGTCGAGTCGATCTACGACGTCCCGCTCAACTTCGAGCGTGATCACTTGGGCGACACGATCACCAAGCTCCTCAGTCTCGAGGCTAAGAAGCGCCCAGCCGATCTCTCTGCGTGGAAGTCGTTCGTCCGCAAAGCGCATCATCCGCGCGGCGA
>DATIBL010000044.1:0-6606 GCA_035457505.1 Minisyncoccota bacterium
GAGCAACGCTGTCCCTCAACTCAGGAACCAGTTATGCCCTGAATACCAAGACGGCAGGAGGAGATGCCTATGGCGAACTCCGTCTTACATCCAATACCCATATCCGCATGTGGAATTCGAGCGCCACCACCTACACCATCAATTCCACCGCATCTCTCTATTCCCAGGACCATAATGCGGTCGATGGCGATCTCTATCTCTGGGGCAGCTATGCCCGCACCTCCGGCACCGACTGGTGGAGCTATGCGACTGATTTCGACGGGGCGACGCTCTCCGGTGCATCCCGCCGCGGCGTGAATGTCCGTCTTGCTGATTCTGCGACGGTGACCTTCACCGGCGGAACGCTTGAGCTCCTTGGTGACGCTGCAGCCTCGACCACCGTGGATCGCCAGGGGAGCGGCACGTATGGAGTGACGCTCACGAATGCGACGGTGACGGCTCAGTTCTACCAGTTCCGAAACATGAACGCGTTCGGCCTTTCGCTCGCAGGATCGACGACGGTCACGAGTCTTCGCGACGGAGACTTCGACGTGTCTGTCCCCGGCGGCAGTGCAATGACCATCGCGTCCACTACGATCGATCAGAATCCGGGATTACAGATCTTTGCGGTCCGATTCGCGACCTCAAGCGCGATCGCTGCGTCCAATGTGACGGAGACGGGAACAGCGTCGTCATTCTGGCGTTTCAAGGAGCACTATGGCAACCTCGCTGGCGAAGCGTTCGACAACGATCCAGGCGGAAATCCGGGATATGTCCGATGGGATGACAGCAACTTCATCATCAGTATTTCCGGATTCGTGTATTCGGATGCGGGCGTGAATCCGATGGGAAATCCGACGTGCGATAATCTGACTCCCGTTGTTCGGGTCAAGGTGAACGGCGCCGGAAACTTTGCTGCTCCGTGTGATCCCTCGAACGGGGCGTTCACCGTGCCGGGCGTGACCTTCCAGGGTGAGACGGTCATGACGATCTTTCTTGATACGGCGGGCGGCGCGCGCGCGGTCACGGTGACCAAATCTGTCGTTGCTGATCTCACTGGTATTCGCCTCTATCAGGACCGCGTGATCGTTCGTCACGAAGATGTCACGCCGATGTCGATCGCCGATCTCAATGTCTATGATTCGGGCCAGGATCCTGATGTGCCGTTTCTGGTCACGCTCGGATCGCCGGATACGCTCGCGGTTGAACCCGAGAAAGAGTTCTGGATCTGGGATGGAATGACCTTCGTGCCGAACGGAAACATCACCCTCAACTCCGGCGGCTCCGGGGCGAATCATGATGGCTCGTTCCATATCGACAACAATGCGACCTTCACGGCCGCCGGAACCGAATCGCATAGCGTGGGCGGCAAGTGGACCGCGGATGCGGGGGCAACCTTCACGGCCGCTAGCTCGACGTTTACCTTTACGGCGACAACAAGCGGCAAGGCGATCACTGCGCTTACTCCGATCACCTTCTGGAATGTGGTCTTCAATGGCGCAGGAGGGAACTGGAGTGCGAATACGAATATGACCGTCGGCAAGGACCTTTCGGTGAATGCTGGAACGCTCGCCGGAGCAAGCGATATCTTAGTGCTTGGGGCGAACGCGACGGGTGCGGGAACAGTGGCGATGACCGGCGGAACGTTCCGGCTTCCGACGAGTGCGTCGATTGGTGGAAGCGCTGATTGGTCCTTCTTCTCCCTTGCGCTCGGGACGACGACCGGTGCGACGACGACCAAGAGCGGAACAGGGAACATGACCATTGCTCGAACGCTTTCGGTTGCGTCCGCAAGCGAACTCCGTGCCGGCGGCGTGCGTTGGGAACTCACCGGATCGTCCACACCGTTCTCGCTTTTGGGAATATTCACGGCGCAGTCCTCGGTCTTCCGCTACAGTGCGACAGGAACCACGACGATCACGCCGACAACCTATTATGCGCTTGAGCTCGCGCCGTTTGCGGGCGGTGCGCCGACCTACACACTCGGGGCTGGAACATTCAGTGTTGTTGCGTCGACGACGATCGGCGACGGGACGAACGCAGTAACGGTCACCGCGAACACGAATGACCCGGCATTCTCTGCGAGCGGGAATTTCACGATCCGTCCGAGCGCGACATTCGTCGGATCGAATACCGGAACGTTCTCCATTTTGCGCGATTGGGTCAACCAGGGCACCTTCACGCACTCGAGTGGAACGACAACCTTTGCGGCAACGACGACCGGACGGCTGATTACGCCTGGTGCATCTGCATTCGGGAACGTCGAGTTTACGAGTTTGCCCGGAGGATGGACGATCACCGGAAATGCGACGTCTTCCGCGAACTTTTTCCTCTCGACCTCCACATCATTCACGCTCTCTTCGGGCTCGACGCTCGAAGTGCGTGGCGCTTTCTTGAATCTTGTCGGCGGAGCTGCAACGACCTGGACTGGCTCGCGGCTGTATCTCAATTCCGGCACCGGCATGTCGATCGATCCGAAAGATGCGGGCGGGGATCAGTATGCGACGCTCGAGGTCGGCGCGAACACGCATGTCCGTATGTGGAACTCCGATGCTGCGACAACAACGATCGCGGCAAACGGATCACTCTACTCTCAGGACCACAATGCGGTCGACGGCGATCTCCTTATTCTTGGCGCCTATACCCAGAGTGGCGCGACGGACTATTGGAGCTATGCGAAGGATTTTGACGGCGCTCTCCTTGCGGGTTCCGAGCGTGTCGTCGATGTGCGCATCGCATCGGGGACGACCGTGACGTATTCCGGCTCCGGCGCACTCGAAGCACTTGGCGAGCCGGGTTCAACAACAACGATCGACCGGAGCGGGGGAGTTGGAGGATATGCGTTCAATATTTCAGGCGGTTCGACCACGATCGCGTATGCGAGCCTCCGCCATGCCGATGCCAATGGGCTCAATATTTCAGGAACGCCGATCGTGCATTCGCTTTCGGACGTCGATTTCGAACTCGCGGTCTCCGGGGGCAGCATGATGACGGTTGCCGGGGCAACGATCGATGCCAATCCGCTCAAGATTTTCTTCCGCAATCGTTTCGCGACTTCGACCGGCGTAGCGACGGGATTCAACGTCAAAGCAACGGGTGTCTCCGCGTCGGCATGGCGCTTTAATCTGCACGATGGAAATCTGTCCGGTGAAGCATTCGATTCCGATCCGGGCGGTGATCCGGGATATCTCATTTGGGACGACTCGGCTGCGAACATCACGATCTCGGGAAATGTGTACTCTGACGAAGGTTCGACTCCGATCGGCGGTCCGACCTGCGATGGCGTAACACAGAATGTCCGGCTTCGCGTGCAGGGAGTAGGCAGCTATACATCGGCGTGCAACGCGGGAACTGGCGCTTTTTCGATCGCGAACGTGATCTTCAACCCCGGCGATACGTTGACGCTCTTCCTTGATACGGGAGGCGGCGCCCGTGCGGTAAACGTGTCGGTCGAGCCCGCGACGAACATTCCGAACATGCATCTCTATCAAAACCGGGTGATCGTCCGCCATGAGGGTGCGACACCGATCACGATCAGCGCGATGAATCTCTATGATTCCGATCAGGATACAGACATTCCGTTCCGTGCGACAATCGGGTCCCCGAATACGCTCACGCTTCTCGCGTCGACCGGACTCATTGTGTGGGATGCGAAGACTTTTGCGCCAGGGGGAAGCGTTACGATTCACGCGAATGCCTCAGCGCTTCCGCAGGATGGAACAGCCAAGCTCTATCCTGGTGCGATCTGGAGTGCGTCATCAGGGGAGACGCATACGATCGGCGGGTCCCTGTTTGCGGCTTCTGCAGCGCGCATTTCCGGCAGCGGCTCCGCGTTTGTGTTCAGTGCTACGACGACCGGGAAATTCGTCGCAGCCTCTTCGACGCTCACCTTCTGGGATGCGACATTCTCTGGATCAGGCGGCGGGTGGGATGCATCGGGACTCGGAACGACGACGGACGATCTTGCGATGAGTGCGGGAGCACTCACGCTTCCGACAACAACCGTTTCGATCGGCGGCAGCTTCGATGTGACGGGAGGAACATTTGCTGCGAATAACGGAACATTGCGCTTCTTCGCCACGACGACCGGAAAAGTGATTCGGGCAAACGGGTCTTCGCTCAATGAGCTCGCGTTCGAGGGTGCGGGCGGCGCATGGTCTATGCTCGACACGAATGCGACGACGACCGCGACGACGACCATTCAATCGGGCACGCTCTCTCTCCCTGGTGGAACCTTCGCGGTCGCCGGCTCGTTCGAGAATACCGGCGGCAGCATCGTTGCGGGGGGTGGTACGCTGAAACTGACCGCGACCTCAAGCGTGCGTACGCTCCGTTTTGGTGGTTCCTCCCTTGCAAATATTCTGCTTGCGGGCGCTACTGCGGTGACCATCCCTGATGAATACGCGACGACGACTGCCGATCTCCGTATTGCCTCAGGATCGCTTGTGTTCGCTTCGACCTCGATGGCGATCGGCGGGTCTCTGGTGAACTCCGCAGTCTTCCTTGCGGGTTCATCGACCGTCTCGTTTACGGCGACGACAAGCTCCCGCACCATCGACCCAGGGCTCTCCTCCTTCTACTCCGCCGAGGTCCGCACCACCGGTGGAACGCTGACGTTCTCGACCAACGCCACTGCAACAAACGCATTCACGATCGCTCGCGCCAATACGCTCACCTTCGGCAGCGGGACCACGCTCGCAGTGGGCGGAACATTCACCAATCTGGTCGGAGGAGCATCCACCACCTGGGCGGGAGCAACGCTGTCCCTCAACTCAGGAACCAGTTATGCCCTGAATACCAAGACGGCAGGAGGAGATGCCTATGGCGAACTCCGTCTTACATCCAATACCCATATCCGCATGTGGAATTCGAGCGCCACCACCTACACCGTCAATTCCACTGCGTCGCTCTATTCGCAGGACCACAATGCGGTCGACGGCGATCTCTATCTCTGGGGCAGCTATGCCCGCACCTCCGGCACCGACTGGTGGAGCTATGCGACTGATTTCGATGGCACAACGCTCTCCGGTGCATCCCGCCGCGGCGTGAATGTCCGTCTTGCTGATTCTGCGACGGTGACCTTCACCGGCGGAACGCTTGAGCTCCTTGGTGATGCTGCGGCGTCGACCACAGTGGATCGCCAGGGGAGCGGCACGTATGGAGTGACGCTCACGAATGCGACGGTGAATGCGCGATATTATCGCTTCCGCAATCTCCGAACCTCCGGACTTGAGCTTCTCGGAGCGACGGTCATCAGCTCGCTCGACAACGGCGATTTTGAGGTGGGTGTGAACGGCGGGGCCGGACTCTCTATCGCTTCCACTACCATCGACCAGAATGCGAACGCCCAGATCTCGACCGTTCGCTTTGCAACATCGACGGGCATCTCCGGGGCGAACGTCCGCCGCGTGGGAACGTCGTCGACTGCGATCAATTTCCGATTCCATCTCGGCAATATTGCCGGTGAGTTCTTTGATGACGATGGCATTGATCAGTGCGGACAGATCCGCTGGGATGATTCGCAATGTCTCTTCGTCGATCAGTCGCATTTCCGCTGGCGCAACGACGATGGCGGAGAGGGTGCACCCGCAAGCGAGTGGTATGACGCAAGCTGGGCCAAACGCAAGCGCGTCCGCGTGGTGAACAACAGCGGCACGACCGTCGCGAATGCCCAGGTCGAGATCGGGATCACCTACGATGCCGACATGCAGAGCGATTTCGATGATCTGCGCTTTACCGATTCGAGCGGAACAACTTCCGTTCCGTTCTGGATCGAGAGTTACACCGCAAGCGCTTCGTCGACCGTCTGGGTCCGCGTTCCGAGCTTGCCCGCCTCGAGCTATGCCGATGTCTTCATGTACTACGGCAACGGGTCTGCGATCTCGGCCGGAAGCGGGACCTCGACCTTCCTCTTCTTCGACGACTTTGAGGACGCGAATCTCACAGAGTATTCGGGCGACACCTCGCTCTTTACGACGAACACCTCGTTCAATTATGAGCGCACGCGCGGACTTTCCGCATCGGCGGGAAATGAGGCGAACCAAACGACCGACGGCATCGGACAGACTGGGCTTGGCATCGGACAGAATTCGACCTTCCGCTTCTATCAATATATTGATATGGCGTCCGGCGGCAGCAATGAGCCGTGCGTCCTCTTCGCAACGCAAGCGCCCTTCACCGGCAATCAGAACTACGCGGTGTGTCTCGAGCCGTTCGGTCAGGATAAGATCGTTATCGCGAAGGACGTGTCTTCGAATTCGCGTTCTGGCTCCTCGATGGTGCAGAAGAATGTGACCTATGCGACTGGATGGTACAAGGTGATCGTCGATTGGATCTCTGGTGGAACGATCAACGTCTCGGTCTATGATGCGTCGACCGGCGGAC
The DNA here is from genome assembly GCA_035457505.1 of Minisyncoccota bacterium. GTDB lineage: Bacteria > Patescibacteriota > Minisyncoccia > Phycocordibacterales > UBA6899 > DATIBL01. Next base: position 6,364 of record DATIBL010000044.1, read on the forward strand.
TCTTCGCGACCACCTCCACCTCCACCTCCGCGTATACGAGCGGAGGGATTGGGTTCTCGTTCTGGGGTCAGCACGGCGGATGGGATGCGTACACTGCCGGAGCGTATATCCCGGCGACTCCGAGCGTAGCGTTCGGGATCGAGCAGACGAATTCGGGCGCGACATGGAAGGCTGCGGAGGACGCCGCGCTCCTCAATCAGATTTCCGGCGAGAACATTCGCCTCCGATTTTCGATCAAGAATA
>DATIBL010000045.1:0-11106 GCA_035457505.1 Minisyncoccota bacterium
CGGCGGCTTCAAGATCTCGAACGGTGGTTCTTCCGCTGCGAAGGTCACGTCGATCAAGTTCAAGCGCACTGGCGTTTCGTCAGATTCGACGCTGAACAACGTCTACCTCTATGACTCGATGGGCAACCGCCTCACGGACGCCGCCTCGATCGCGAACGGAGTCATTTCGTTCACGGATTCGGCTGGCCTCGTGTCGGTTCCTTCGATGGGATCGGTGGTGGTTCTTCTTCGAGCGGATATCGCCGGAACTTGGTCGGGTGGTGTGTGTTCTGCGAACTGCACCAACGGACAGACTGTCGGCGTGATGACCACCGAGGTGACCACGGATGCTGGTGCGGCCACTGGCCTCCCGATCTCCGGTCCTGAGCACACGATCGCTGCGCAGCCTTCGGGCATTGCGACGGTTCAGCTCAACGGTGTGACCCCGACGGACAACAGTGGCATCGAGCCGCAGAACGATTTCGTTGTGTGGCAGTCCACTGTCAACATCGGCTCCCGGGACACTTCGATGTCGGCGATCCGCTTCCAGCAGATCGGCTCGGCGTACCCGGATGATCTCCAGAACTTCCGCCTGATGGTGGATGGCGTTCAGGTCGGAACTGCGGTCGCGAAGGCAGACGCAAGTCGCTTTGTGTCCTTTGGTTTCGCAACCCCGGTCACACTCAAGGCTGGTTCGCATGTGATCAAGCTCGTCGGCGATGTCGTCGGCGGTTCGACTCGCACGTTCAAGTTCTCCCTCCGCCGCGTGGTGGATATGGAGGTCTGGGACTCGCAGCTGAACATCGCCGTCACTCCGACCGTTACTGGCACGGATGGCGATAGCGCAACAATGACGAACTTCCCTGCAAACGCAGGTGACATCACGGTCAGCGGCGGTACCATTACGATCACCAAGGCGACGGACTCCGCGTCCGGAAACGTGGTGAAGGGTGGTTCTTCGATCACGCTTGCCAAGTTCAAGGTCAAGGCCCAGGGCGAGAAGCTCAAGGTTGAGAACTTGAAGGTTGAGCTCACTCACTCGATTGAGGGAACGACGGTTGCTTCTCAGGTTGGTTCGATCCGCAATGGCGCCCTCTTCCTTGATGGCGTTCAGATCGGCTCGACGCAGAACATCACGACTGCAGCTGCGGGAACGCAGTTCAATCTTGGTTCATCGATGATCCTCGATGTGGGCAAGGAGTACGCTCTTGAAGTCCGCGGCGATGTCTTCGATGCTGATGGCACCGACAACATGGATAACGGCCAGACGATGACCGTCAATCTGCTCGCAGGTTCGTCCAATGTCTACAAGATGACCTCGCTTGGTTATCTCGACAGCTCGACAGTCTCAGGCAACCAGATCACTGTTGCGACGGGTAATCTGACCCTCTCGAAGTACTCTGCGTACTCCAATCAGACGATCGTTGTACCGCAGACGGCCTTCAAGATTGCTGATTTCCGCCTGTCGACGGGTGCAACCGAGAGTGTCAACATCAACAACATCACAGTTGCGCTTCCTGCTGCGTATACGTCAACCAACATGACGCCTGCGCATCTCCAGGATCTCTACGTGGTGTATGGCACCAAGACCACCAACACCAAGGCAACGGGCGCTACGTCCCAGTCGTGGTCGGTCAACGAGACGCTCGCTGCGAACTCGACCATGGAGGTCCGTGTCTATGCGACACTCAACTCGAGCATTGCGAATGCATCCACGACTGTCGCAACGGTGACTGTCGATGGAAATTCGCTCAACTCGGGTAGTGCGGTAACGTCGGGTGCAATCGCCGGACAGACCATTACTGCTGGAGTTGGTTCGATCACTTCGGCTGTAGATGCGTCCACTCCGGTTTCTGCAAACGCTGTTGCGAACTCAATGCCGCTTGTTGCATCGTTCAAGTTCACGGCAGTGAATGACAACTTCACGATCACGGAGCTCACGTCGAAGGTTACTTCGGCCAATGACGCTGCTGCGATCTCGGAGCTCGTCTACAAGGTCGGAGGAACGGAAGTTCGCCGCCAGCCGCTCAACGGGATCTACTCGACTTCGACCGGCCTTGCTATCTCGGTTCCGTCTTCTGGAACTGGAGTGAAGGTGGTTGATGTCTATGCGAACCTCGGAAGCATTGGCCCGAACGCAGCGACGACCTCGGCGAATATCGCGGTCACACTCGATGGATTCGAGTATCAGAATTCGAACGGCGTGAAGACTCGTGACTATACGGACCGTGCTGGAAACGCAATGTACGCGTTCCGCACCAAGCCGACGATCACGAACGCAGCCCTGCCGACCCCGGTTCTTGCTGATGGAACGCAGACGCTTGCGAAGTTCCAGATTTCGGCTGACACTGCAGGTTCTGTTGCCTGGAAGACCATCAAGTTCACGGTCTCCAACTCTGGTGCTGCCACTGTGACTCCGACGACCTGGAAGCTCTACGACAACGACAATCAGTCGTCTGTCCTTGCGACCGGTGCGCAGTCTGGTCAGGTTGTGACGTTCACGCTGACGACCGATCAGGAGGTCTCTGGAACAAAGACCTACGTCGTCAAGGGTGATGTCACTGGTTCCGCAGCGAACACCTCCGTCTCGATGAAGGTGAACACTGGCGTCGGTTCGCGCACAGCTCCGGACATTCAGGCTTCGGTGGCTGCAGCCGCGACGTTCGTCTGGTCTGATATGTCTTCGCAGAATCACAGCGCGACGACTCCGGACTGGATGGATGACTACCTGGTGAAGAATCTCCCGACCGATGCTCAGACGATGACTCGCTAATAGCGATTCTCCGTCAGGCTCCTGATCGCCCAAGCGATCAACGGGACTGGGCAGGGTAGGGCTTCGGCCCTCCCTCCCAAACAAAACCCCCTCGTACGAGGGGGTTTTGTTATATTCCCGCCCACACCAATTTCGTCCCCACTTGCGCCATATCACCCCAACGCCAAGGCTAAGCCTCTGTATACAGAGGCTTAGCCTTGGCGTGATAATGGGGAGACTGGTAGAATTGAAGAATGCGGAAGATCGAATTTGCAGAAGGGGAATATTACCATGTATACAATCGTGGGGTCGAAAAGCGAGACGTGTTCATGTCTGAGGCGGATCGTTGGCGCTTCCAGGTACTCCTCTATCTTCTTAACGGAACGAAACCGATTGTTTTTCGGGACGTAAAGAGCGCTCCTTTGTATAAAGTAGAAAAAGGGGATCCACGTGTTGCGATTGGCGCGTATTGCCTTATGTCGAATCATTTTCACCTCTTGTTGCGAGAGGTGAAGGAGGGTGGGATTTCTGAATTCATGCAGAAGCTCACAACTGCATACACGATGCACTTCAATAAGAAGAATAGTCGTGTCGGCTCGCTCTTTCAGGGTACTTTTAAGGCCGAGCATGTGGATAAGGATGAATATCTGAAGTATCTCTATGCGTATATCCACCTGAATCCGGTAAAACTGATCGATCCTGGCTGGAAGGAGAATGGAATCCGCGATCGCGAAGCCGCGAAGGCGTATCTCGAAAAGTATCGCTGGTCGAGCTATCCCGACTATCTCGGACGCTCGAGAGAGGAGAGTGCGATCCTGAACCCCTCAGCATTTCCGGAATACTTCACCGAGCCAGGCGATTTTGAAGCGTATGTCGATGATTGGCTCATGTTCAAACAGGAAAACGAAGAAGCGTGGGGGAATCCTCCGCCGGAGTCTCCAAAGCGAGGATTCGCGATCGAAGATGGAGATCTCGATGACCCGGATCGCGAACCGGTAGGTGCTTTTGGAAAGGAATTCAAGGAAGTGCTTCGACCTGACGCGGTTTCTCGGCAATAGTACAAGGTCCGACCTCTGTATACAGAGGTCGGACCTTGTATGCGCAAGCACTATTTGCGGGGCAGGGAAGCCGGAGGGGCGGAACTCTTGCAGGATGGTAAACTATCCGTAGTGTTATGAACTAACCGGGAAACAAATTATGGAGCAGGAAACACAAACAATGAATGAAAAGACGGGGATGAGCAAAAAGGCCAAAGTACTGGTGGGGATCCTTGTGGCGATTATGGGATTTTCTGCGTGGACCTGGTGGTTCTATGTGCTGCATGCTCCGGAGCGGGATGTTCAAAAATTTTTCACCTTCTGGCAGTGGCGCCTGCACTCGTATGGACTCAAGATGGCCTATGAGTCGGATGTGTATGGAGGTGAGACACCAGAGGAAACAGTGAGGCTTTATGTCGAGGCTCTTCGGGCGGAAGATTTTGCACTGGCTTCAAAATATTATGTTCCGCAAGATCAAATGTATAAGCTCAGCGAGCTCAAGGCTGGTTCACGGGGGATCGATTTCGGTAAGTACATAGAATTCATAGAAGGGTTTGCATCGAGAGGAATTCGGACGTCAGAAATGCCAACAGAGATATTTCTCGTGTATACCCCGGAAGGATTTGAAAGTGCTGCAACAATGATGTTTAAGAAAAACCCCGCTACTGGAAAATGGAAAATAGAGGAAGAATAATTCAGGTCGCCATCCTTGCTGTTGCCCTCCTTCTTCCGGGCGCAGCTTTTGCCTATGAACCGAATTCGACTCATGATGTACTGACTCTCGAATCTGCTCGTTTCTACAACGAGCATCATGAGAAATTCGAGACACCGCGGCTATCTGAGGAGATGATTCTGCGCCTCCGAAGCGGAGCGGTCCATGAGGATGACGATATGCGCATGGCCCACCATTTCTACGATCCGATCTATGATCGCGGCTTCAAGCAGTACGTCTCGTCCAAGACGTGGGCAGAGCTCCCGGTCTTTCAGGGTTCATGGGGTGATTCAAAGCGGGCCCTGAATGCACTTGTTCTCCCTCCCGCAACGGCCGAGAACGATTTTTCCTGGCAGCGGGCGATCTATGAATATACCTACGGCGACAAAGGGAGAGCGTTCGAGGCGTTGGGGCACACGCTCCATCTGATTGAGGATGCGTCTGTTCCGGACCATACGCGCAATGACGCCCACATTCCGATCATAGACGGCGCAATAAATTCGGTCATGGGTGCGGAGTATCAGCAGAAAAGTCCTTTCGAAGAGTTCGCCGATCGTTTTAGTGTCTCTGCTGGAAATGTGGAGACTTCTCGTGAATTGTTGGGTTTGAAAAGAGATCCGTATATGCGTAATTCACTCGGCGCGTACTTTGATAATGCTGCGATGTATTCGAATACGAATTTTTATAGCAAGAGTACGATAGGGAGCCTCGCTTATGAGTTGCCGTACATTCAGAAAGAGGAGACTCAATTGATTGGTGGCCAGAAATACAAATTTGGTTTTTACAACGAGCATGTGCTGGCCTTAATTTCCGAGAGCATTGATACTAGTGGAAATAAAGTGATTGGGTATTCAATAGTAGATCCAAACAAACTTGTCCTCTCTGCGTACTGGTCCCTCACCTCAAAGGAGGCGGTCCTGAATGCCTCGGGTGTGATCCATCTCTTCTTTGTTGAAGTGGAGAAAGAGCGTCAAAGCGGGGAGATCTATCGCATATACAACACTCCGCCACTCCAGAAGACCGCGATTTCCGGCGTGCAAATGGTCGGTGCCGCAGGGGATGTGGCTCGGCAGCCCGTGATCGGTGCGATGTTCGGGTATGATCGCGCGCTCAAGATCGCCGGGCAATACACGACAAGCGGAATCGCGTTCGTCGGGGAAATCGGAACATATGCGAAGGGGAAAGTCACCGGGACTATGCTTGCGTTCAACCTTGAGCGTAATAATCCATTTCAAAATAGTGCTCCGGTCGCGCCCGTTGTTCAGCCTCAGTTTGCGGAGACGGTGGCAACAACGACCCTTCTCGCAACCAAACCGGCACTCCATACACCCATCCAGCCCTTCTCCTCTTCTTCCACCTCGCCATCCTCTCCCTCCGTCCAGCGCACCACCCTCGCCGCGATCGAGGCTGCGCTCCGGGCACTGTTGGCGGAAGCGGCGGCGATGCAACAGGCGTCCGCGATTGCAGGGACATCAACGCTCGCGCTCGATGATGCCGATCTTCCGGTCGGCGAAACCCTCGCCCTCATGCCGCCCGCTGTGCGGATCGACGAGGGGGTCCCCTCGGGGTCTTCGCCAAGCGCCGCCGCATCGTTCTTTGTTATCCTCGCGTCTCTCGACGGTGCATCTTCCCCGCTCCCGATCACGGAGCCGGAAGAAGAACCCATCGAAGAGCTTGCGACCTCGACAGACGACTCCGAAAACGCCACCTCAACACCGCCAGCTGACACGACCGCGCCCGATACCCCGACCATCACCGCTCCAGCTGCCGACACCATTCTCGAAGAGACCATCTTTACCCTCGCAGGCACCGCCGAAGCATCTTCCACGCTCCTCATTTCCTGGATGGAAAATGATCACGCGACCGTGCTGTCGCTCCGCGTCCCGGAGTCTGGCCTCTGGGAGGCGGAACTGGAATTCCCGGAAGGTGAGACCGAGGTTCGTATTGCCGCCCGCGATGATGCGGGGAATCTCTCTGGAGAGGCAGCTCAGATGATCAATATCACGCTTCCTCCATCGCTCCCCGTTGCACGCGCTCCGCTTGCTGGCGACCTCCTTTTCAACGAGTTTCTCTTCCCATGTCTTAGCGACGAGGCAATCGAGATCGCGAACACGACGAATGATCTGATCCTCCTCGACGGCGTCCGGCTTGCATCGAGCGATCCCTCCATCGATATGACGCTCTCCGGATCGATCGCTCCGCACGGATTCCATACCTTGGCGGTCTCGCTCACCGGAACCCTTGGACTCACGGATATCGGCCCTTCCACGCAAGTGTTCCGCACGGGGCCGCTTCCGCCGCTCACGCACGATCTCGCCACGTACACACTCGCGGGTCCTGCGGGCGAACCCCTCGACACCACCGCGCATGATCGAAAATCCTGGTGCCAGAGACAGCCGGGAAGGACGGTCGAAAAGCGCTCGCCATCGGATCTCTCGGATACTCACGCATTCGACCGGCATCATCCATTCATCCAAAACGGCATTGCCTCCAATGGAACCCCGCTCTACAGTACGTTTGGAAAGCGCAATTCCCGCAGCTACATCATGCCTGCGATCAACGCGGACCTGGAACTTTCCGCAGCGGGTGGTCCATACATCATCTGGGATGCCTCCAAACTGGTGCCGGTTGGAGCGACGCTTACGCTCGGCCCCGGTGTGCATGTGTACTTCTTTGCCCAAGATCCGACGCAGATTCCGGGATCATATCGCCCCGAGCTGCTGATCGACGGAGTGTTGCGCGTACTCGGCACGGCAGATGCTCCGGTGCGCTTTGCAAGCTTTGAGGACTCTGCTGCGCGAGAGGACTTCAACCTCGCTGATCTCGCAGCACCCCGCTCCTACGGCGACATCATCTTCCGTCCCGGATCGGAAGGAGAGATCACTTATGCAGAGTTCGCGCACCTCGGGACCAATGCCCTCACCTTTGACGCGGCATCCGGAACGCTTACGCATGTCCGCCTCGAAGACTCCCGATCCGGGATTCGTGCAGACAACGGAGCAATCGTGGTTGGCGAGGATGTCCTCCTTCGCGATCTCGACACCTCGGCGCTCGCACTCGAGGGCGGATCGCTCGCCGTCCTCGCAAGCACCACGCTTGAACAGGTTACGAACGCCGGATTCTCTGTCGCCGAAGGGAGCGTGCTTATCCTCGATGGTGTCGCGGCAGATGACGTGGGCGGCGCGGCGATCCGCGCAGACGGCGGGTCGGTAGTCTCGGTGACCGATGCGGAGCTTTCTTCCGTGCGCGGTTCCGCCGCCTTCCTCTTCGGTGCAACGCTTGAGGTTTCTTCCTCGACGCTCGCAGGCTCACCGAACGGCGCAGGGATTCTCGCCATCCAGTCCGACGTGATCGTGGCATCGTCCACTATTACCGACAACCGTGTCGGGATCGAGGCCCATGCGTCGAACGTGCTCGTTACCTCGTCGACGGTCTCCGGAAATGGGACGAATATCGTGAACGATGGCTCAACGATCATCGTTGCTCCGTAGCGAGAGGGGAAGCGCTTGACGCCGCCCGCTTTCGTGTATTCCGCTCGTACAACCGCTTGCACCATTCTGAGCAGGGCGTATACTCCAGATATCAGAAGCTTGCTTCTGATATTGAACCGGTCCCCAATTCGTTGGGGCCCGATTTTTATATCCTGAAAATATGCGAGGGGGAGCGTGTGGGTCACGATGAAGGCAGTGCGTCAACGTGCTCGACTCGCCCGCGCTCGGTACAATGAGATATGGATGTACCTGGGAGAGGCTCATGGGTTCGATTGCCCGCCTCACTTCTGCTACCACCCTCGCGGTGTTCGCTATTGCTTCCGGGGTCGTGCACGCAGAAGACGAGCTCGAAATGACCACCGAGACCCTCTCCGCAAAAATGTGGGGTGTCGAGGCGTTTCCTGATTGCGCCTCGCGCGAGATTTGCGATCTGGTGTCGATGCGCGGCCGGATCGAGAAATACCGCTGGACGCTCAGCGACGGATCACACGGACTCTCGACGCGCATGTACGCCGACTGGACGACCCGCGACCTTGCCTCGCTGACAAATTTTGCGCTCGTGCAATACATCCGTGGCTGTGTCTGGAATGAAACACGAAATCGGGACGGCACGATTGCATCGCACCATGGATTTGTTCGACTGCATCTCGGACGACGGATCGTTTTCTTTCACCGAGATTGGGAAATCGATACGATGGACACCGATCCGGCCTATGGTTCGATCGACAGCACCGAAGCCCCGGACCTCGATGCGAAAACGCGCCGCTTCGCGCTGACACAATGGCGGGATATCGACGACGAATCATTTCCTGAGATCGTCGAGCATCTCTATGTCGAGGAACTTCCGCCGACCCCGACGCTCTTCGTAACCGACTATCCGACAGGTGGTTCGTACTTTCATAGTTCCGTATACAACGCGTCCCTTGAGTTCCGTATGTGCCTCTACCGCGAGCGCGATATTCCAAGCGTTGTGCGGCCGGGCCAAAAGATCGCCCCGGAGCCGATCGCGTGCTTCGAATGGGAAAAGAAACATCGCTACGTATGGACAACCGGCGAGTTCGTCGATTTTCAAGGAATGGCGCCGGAGTGCACCGGTCCGCGTCCGAAGCTCCCCGGACATGGAGAATGATCAACGCCCCATCCACGGGGCGTTTTGCTTTCGCAAGTGGTTTGCGGATAGGGTACAATAGAAGTACTTCAAGCGATTCTGCACATGGACCTCTTCAATCAGACATTCTTTCGCTTCTCGATCGGATTTATCGGCATGATCTTGCTCTCGGTCGCGATCATTCTCGCGGTTCGTGTGCTTGCGCCGGACGACGGTTCTCCGAAAGAAAATTGCATTCTCTGCTTCCGGACCGAATAGCAGTCGTGTCCATGGTTGAAACGCCGTCCCTTGTGGTGGTGTTTCTTTTTTGCCCGAACTTTCCGCGCTGCTTTTGGCATCCCTCTGCGTGTGCTAGGATGCGGCCGGAATGTTCATGGAGGTGAAACATGGAAATGACGTTGATCCGCGAAAATATTTGCGGCCTGCGCGTCGATACTGCTGAGCCGCGAAGAGCTCGCAAAACCGCGCACCCGCTGCTCTTTGTTCACGGCGCGTTCTCTGGAGGATGGTACTGGGCCAAGATGCTTCGCTTTATGGCGAAACATGGCCGTGCGGCATATGCACTGACGCTGCGCGGACGCCCCGACTCGCTCCACGTGCCTGATCTTGGGAACGTGTCGATCGCAGATTTTCGAAGCGACATCGAGAACGTGCTGGATGCGCTTTCTTCTCGCTATGCAAAACCCTTCGCACTCGTCGGGCATTCGCTGGGCGGACTGCTCGCGCAGATGGTCATCGAGCGTCGGGAGCTTGGCGCTGCCGTTCTTGTGGCACCTGCGCCGCCGTCGCCCCTCCCGCTTCTCCCGGGAAGAGGTCTTCCGACGAGTCTCGCAACAACTGCCGGTGTGGCATTCGCGGCATTCATGGGCCGCCCGCTCGCTCCGGATCCAGAGATGGTCGAGTGGGTCGTCCGTGGATATGGCGGCGACCCGACGGAGCTTCCCGAGTGCGGATATTTCTTTGTTCCCGAATCGGGACGTGTCGGCATGGAAACGCTCTTCGGGCGGCCGCGGATCGATCCGCGTCTTGCGCGCAGGACACCGATCCTGGTGATCGGAGCGGGGAATGATGCAGTGATGGACCCTTCGACGGCGTTTCGCGTTGCCGACCACTACGGTGCAATGCGGGTGATGTTTCCAGGGCGTTCGCATATGCTGATGATCGAACCGGAGTTCGAAGATGTCGCAAGAGCGATGGATGTTTGGCTCCGTGATCTCGAAAAATGACGAAAAACCGGCCACAGAGCCGGTTTTCTTGACTTTTTTGGCCCCTTTGGTATGTTGGTCCCATCGCTGAAGACAGCAGGTGGGCCGCGAAAGCAGCTCATAAATCCTGCCGAGGCCGTAACTCTCCGTCCAAAGTATATTTGGCGGCAAGACGGCGACCTTTAGCGGGTCGTTTTTTATGTGGCGTTGGCTCGGTGTGCTCCTTGGCTTTCCTTCCGAAAATCCCGTCAATGTATAGGAATACATCTCCGGAATATTTCGTCGGTCCAAGCCATCGGATCACATCCAACCCAACATCACATACTGAGTTCAAAACCGTCTTTTTGTACGGTCGTTGAACTGATTATTCGCTCATTTTCGCTTCATGGCCATCACAAAGGCAAAGAAAGTGGAGATCCTGGAGAAGCTCGAGAAGGGGCTCGCGGGCGCAGAGACGGTCGCGTTCGTGAACTTCCACAAGCTTTCCGTGAAGGAAAGCACCGAGCTCCGCAAGATGCTTCGCGACGCAGGCGTTTCGTTCTACGTCGCAAAGAAGACGCTCGTGCGCCGCGTGCTCAATGCCCGGAAGATCACTGGCACTATGCCGGAGTTCCCCGGAGAGCTCGCGCTGGCGTGGGCAGCGGACGCGGTTGCGGCTCCCAAGAATGTGCTCGAGTTCGTGAAAGCGGACAAGACGCGCAAGGAGAAGGTCACGTTCTTCGGCGGAATCTACGAAGGTGCGTATCTCTCGAAAGAAGAGATCACGGCGCTTGCATCGATCCCGTCGCGCGAGGTGCTGCTCGGCAAGTTTGTCGGCATGCT
>DATIBL010000046.1:0-19742 GCA_035457505.1 Minisyncoccota bacterium
AGTGATGATCGTAGGAATGATGGAAGGTTTTTTTCCAAAAGAAGAAGCCGTGGATCGACACGATGATGGTGTCGTAGCGCTTCCGATCCTCCGGGAACGATGCGAGGATGTTGTCGTACACGGCGCTCCGAAGGGCCTGCATCGTATGCCGGTTCGTGTTGAGAATATTCTTCGGAGTGATATTGAGTCCATCCTCGCGGGCACGCTCGAGCATGAGCTCTCCCACATGATAGACTTTGACCTTCTTGCCGAGCGAAGCGGCATAGACCGCAAAACGGTCGAGATATTCTTTGCGACCCGAGCCAGAGATCCCCGTCGCGATAATGACCATATCTTCATGGTATCGGGCCCCGAGAAGCCCGTCAAAGCCAATTCCGGGCAAATTTCGCATCCACAAGACCCCCATTCCCGTGGAGAAACCCCGGTGCTATACTAGCTCTACATTTCTCTATTTATGGCTGACCCAGACAAAATCCTCTTAGTTGAAGACTCGGAACCGCTTCGGAAGGTCCTTTCGGAAAAACTGCGCGACGAGGAATTCCTCGTGTACGAAGCCGGAGGGGGCGAAGAAGGCGTGCGCATGGCCGAAGAAAGCCGCCCCGACCTCATTCTCACCGATATCGTCATGTTCCCGATCGACGGCGTCGAGATGGCCCGCCGCATCCGCGAATCCGGAGAATTCGGTCGAAACGTGCATATCATCGCGCTCACGAATCAGAACGATGCCGAGGAGCACGCGCGCATCGAGCCGCTCCATTTCACCGACTATCTCGTCAAAGCCGACACCGGACTCGACGAGGTCGTGAAGCGCGTAAAGGAGATCCTCCGCGGAAAGAAGGCGCACACGAAGTAAATCTCTCCCCTCCATGCCTGATACCGAAAAAAAGAAGATCCTCGTCGTCGAAGATGATACAGCGCTCCGCCGCGTGCTCAAGGAGAAGCTCGAAGACGAACACTTCGAAGTCTTGGAGGCGATCGACGGGATTTCCGGGATCGAGGTCGCCACGCGCGAGCACCCGCACCTCATTCTGCTCGACATCTTCATGCCAAACATGGACGGCATCTCCATGCTCTCGAAGCTCCGCGGCGTGGATGCTTGGGGAAAGCATGTGATCGTCCTCGTGCTCACCAATTCAACAGACGCCGAAACGATCGCACGCGCGACCGGACTCGGGGCAACCGAGTTTCTCATCAAAAGCGAATGGAGTCTTGAAGCCCTCGTCGGAAAGATCCGCGAGCATCTCTCGGAAAACGCGGCAAACGCCTCGGAATGAGCGTAGAGAAAGACCACACACAGCAGCAATTCTGGCTCATGAAATCCGAGCCGGATGTTTTTTCGATTCGCGATCTTGAGGCACGCGGGACATTCCGCTGGGATGGAGTTCGGAATTTCGAAGCGAGGAATTTTTTGCGCGATCGGATGCACACAGGAGACCTTGCGATCTTCTATCATTCGAGCGCAAAGACGATCGGCGCCGCGGGGGTGGCAAAGATCGCGTCGAACGCATACCCCGATCATACGGCATGGGATCCAAAGGGTCCGTATTTTGACGCGCGATCGACCGAGGAGCGGCCGCTCTGGTGGATGGTCGATGTTGCGTTCGTCGAAGCGTTCCCGGACATCCTCACGCGCGACGCGATGCAAAGCGAGCCCGCGCTTGCCGATATGCTCCTCTGGAAACGCTCTCGGCTCTCTATCGTCCCGATCGAGAAATGTGCATTCGACCGCATCGTGGCACTCGGACGAAAAATAAAAAACGCTCGGGCGTGAACCGCGAGCGCGAATGATGCTTTCCCAATGAACTGTGCTCAGTATACCATACACACATGAGTGAACATCCCGATACTGTGCACAACCCGGAACCGCGGCGCACGAAGGCAGCTGGCGGAATCGTGATCGGCCCGGATGGGCGAATCCTTGTCGTGAGCCAGCATGGCGACTCCTGGTCGCTCCCGAAAGGCCATCTCGACCCCGGCGAGGATGCGCGCACGGCGGCGATCCGCGAGATCGAAGAAGAATCCGGTATCGCAAAAGAGGCGCTCGAACTCGTGCGCGAACTCGGCACCTATGAGCGGCATTGGATCGGAAAGAACGGCCAGGGCGAAGACCATCAAGAACTCAAGGCGATCACACTCTTTCTCTTCCGAACAAAAGCGACTGCGCTCGCCCCGAAGGACCCGGATAACCCGGAAGCGCGATGGGTCGACCGCACAGAGGTCGCGTCCCTCCTGACCCACGCCAAAGATCAAGAGTTTTTTGCCGACCTTGCTGCCTCCGGAGCACTTGACGAGGCATAGATTTAAATGTACTCTTCTCACGCAGTTCGTCGCACAACCCACATGGAGATGGCAGCATGATCAAGACTCTGAAGCGGTTCCTAGGCCAGTCCGACGGCGATGACGCCAATCCCGAAAACCTGCTCGCATTCGACCCCCGCACTCCCCCGAGCCTCCCGCAAGGCGCACACAAGATCTCCCGGCACATGCCGATGGATCCGAATCTCCGCATGATCTCGCTCATGAACGGCATCGCGCTCGAGATAGTGAAGCCTGGCGAAACGATCGCCGACGTCGTCGCACGCGTCCGGGAGCCGCTGGCAGACGCCACGATCCTCGATGCCCTCATGTTTGCGCGGCTCACCGGCAAGATCTGGTTCCCTATGCATTGGCAGGATCGCTTCATCGTCTTCGCCGGCACGGTTTTCCAAGGGCCGTCCTGGAACAAGGTGGTTCCCTTCTTGAACCTTGTCGACTCCGATCTCACTGCGTCCATGCGCGGCCTGCGCAACATGCACGACGCCACACCCGACGAGCATTCCAAGACCTTTGTGGCCCACGCCACGCCAGAGGTCCGGACTGCCTGAACGAGCTCGCATCAAACACAAAGCCCCGCACAATGCGGAGCTTTTTTCTTTGCGCAAAGTGAATCGCGCCAGCTACTCTTTTGCTGCTTTGTAGCCGAGCGCTTCGATCTCTTTGATGATCGCGTCGGGGTTCGTCTTCTCGTCGTCGTATTCCCAATCGCCCTGCTTTTCGTCGTAGGAGACGAAAACTTTTTTGACACCATCGACGCCTTCGGTCACCATCTGGATCCCGGTCGCACACGCACCGCAGTGCATGCCATCGATCTTCATGTGGAGTTTCTGCATTGCCATAGGAGTGGATTTATCTGTGATGTGAATATCTTATGCTGCTTTTGCGCCTCCGGCAACGCTTGCCTCGGACGCTAGCGCGGTTTTCTGGATCTGCTTCTCGATCGGCGGCGTATAGCGCTTGAGCGTGAGCGAATTGGTCACGACAGATACCGAGCTGAACGCCATCGCGAATCCGGCGATCTCAGGACGGAGTGTTGCCTGCGACATGTTGAGGAAGACCTGTCCGGCGCCAGTCCCCATCCACGACGCGAGCGTTCTCACCCACTGCGCGGGGAGGCCCGCAGACTGCGTGAAGATAAGATGTGCGCCAGCGGCAACCGGGATCGCGACCACGTTGTAGATGAACGCCCAGAAGAGATTCTGCCAGACTTTTTTGATCGTCTTCGAGGAGAGCTGGATGGCTGTTGCCACATCGCGCAGATCGTCCTTCACGAGAATGATCTCGCCGGTCTCGATCGCAACGTCGGTTCCCGAACCGATCGCGATGCCGAGATCCGACTGTGCGAGCGCCGGTGAATCATTGATGCCATCGCCCACCATGGCCACCTTGAGTCCTTCGGCCTGAAGCTTCTTGATGTTGTCAGCCTTCTCTTGCGGAAGCACTTCGGCAAGGAAGCGGTCGATGCCGACCTGCTTGGCGATCGCGGCAGCAGTGCGCGGATTGTCTCCCGTGATCATGATGATCGATTTGCCCATGCGGCGGAGTTCGGCGATCGCTTCGCGCGCGTAGGGCTTGAGCGCATCGGCCATTGCAATGACCGCGACCAGCTTGCCGTCGACGACCATGTAGACTGCCGTCTTGGCTTCCTCCTGGAGACGCGTCATGAGTGCATCCTCCGCAGCAGTGTCGATCTTCAGCTTCTCCATGTACTTCTGGTTGCCGATGGCGACTTCTTTGCCCTTGATCTTGCCATGGAGTCCCATACCGGACACTGCTTCGAAGTCCTTGGGGTCCTCGAGCTGCTTTCCGCCCTCCTTCCCCTTCTCCACCACGGCGCGAGCGAGCGGGTGCTCCGAGCCAGTTTCGAGCGATCCTGCGAGGTGGATGAGTTCGTCCTTGCTCAGACCGGATGCGTCGCCCACGAGCTCGAAGTCGGTGACGATCGGCTTGCCGATGGTGAGCGTGCCGGTCTTGTCGAATGCGACGGCGTTGATGCGATAGGCCTTTTCGAGCGCGGCGCCGCCTTTCAGAATGATGCCGAACTTCGCCGCACGGCCGATACCGACAACGAGCGCGGTCGGGGTCGCGAGACCCATCGCACACGGACAAGAGATGACGAGCACGGCGATCATCTTGGTGAGTGCGGCGCGGAACGGAAATTCTCCGATGAAATACCAGCCGATGAAGGTGAGCACCGAGAGCAGCACGACCGCCGGAACGAAGTATTCACTGATCTTGTCGACAAGATCCTGGATCGGAGCCTTTCGTGCCTGCGCCTCTTCGACCATGCGGATGATCTGATAGAGGAGCGTTTCCTTGCCGACTTTCTCGGCCTTCACGCGGATCAGACCTTCTTGGTTGATCGTTGCGCCAATGACCGGATCGCCGACGGTTTTTCCGACCGGGAACGATTCCCCGGTGACGACCTTTTCATCGAGATGCGTCTTTCCTTCGACGATGGTGCCGTCGACCGGGACCTTTTCTCCCGGACGGATCACGACGATATCGCCGCTCGCGAGCTGATCTGACGGGATCGTCACCTCCTGGCCATTGCGAATCACGTGCGCCTCCTTGGCCTCAAGCTTCATGAGCTCTTTGATCGCAGCGGATGCGCGACCCTTGGCAACGATCTCGATATAGCGTCCGAGCAAGATGAACGTCATCAGCGCCGCCGAAGACTCCCAGAACGGGTGGTCGATATTAAAGAACAGAAATCCGAGTGTCGAATAGAAGAACGCCGCGGATGTTCCGAGCGCGACGAGCACGTCCATATTGGCGCTGCCAACGCGGATCGAGGTGTAGGAATTGCGGTAGAACTGCCAGCCGATGACGAACTGCACGGGGACCGAAAGAATGAAGTAGATCCAGTTGAGGTCGATGCGGATCGGCGGATTCGCAAGATCCACTCCGAAGAGCGTCGTCGCGATCCATCCGAGCGGCTGTGCAACAAGGTAGAAGAAATACTGGATCGAAAACCCGATCGCCGCAATGATCCCGCCTTCTGCCATGATCGGCTGCGGAAGATTCATGAAGTCGAACAGCTCATGCACATGCTTCATGTTGAACATGTGGATGGACATGTAGTAGAGGACGATCGGGAGCGAAAGCGCGAGCGCGGCGTAGAAACGCCGCTTCGACTGCACGATTTTGCGCGCTTCCTTGGCTTCCTCTTCCTCTAATGTCGCTGACTCTTCGTCGGGACGGATCAGATCGTATCCGAGTGCGTTGATGAAGGTGTCGATCTTTTTGAGATCGATCTTGGTCTCACCGTATTCGATCGCCGTTTTTTCTGCGCCATAGGACGTCTGGATCGAATGGACGCCCGGCTGTTTCCCGACCAACTTGTCGATCAGGATGGAGCACGACGCACAGTGCATCCCTTTGACCTTGAGTATCGCTTTTTGCATATTGCGATCGAATGACGAATAAGTATAGAGCGCAGGCTATTGCGCGGGCTCGACGATCATTTCCGGAACACCCTCGAAACCGGGAGCGGGCATGGCATTTGAGACTGGGGCAGGAGGCGGGATCGAACGGCATTCCCATCCTGGCGCACCGGCGAGCGTATTTACGCACGTGAGCTGCTCCCCTTCGACACAGGTCGTGGCAGGCTTGGCGATACTGGTACAGTCCGGAAGCTTAGGTTCATTACCGACGGTTGCAGCGCCTGCGACGGCCTTCACCCGCAGAACACCGATCTGATCGAAGTGTCCCCGCTTCTGACCCTCATACTTGCCGCTCAGCGCAACACCTTCGTTACACGAGACCGAGCAGTAGAATTGGAAGTCGCCGGATTTTGTGACGACGAATTCCGGGATCGGGAGCGTTGCCCGTGCAGGAACGCGCTGGGATACGCCGTAGGCATCGATGCCCACGCCGTGATCGTAATCATCCTCATTGACGAACGTGAGCTTCACTCGGTCGCCCTGATTGACCTCGATCGATTCCGGATCGAAGCTCCAGGTGTCCTTGGGGATGCGGATCGTGATCTCGCGAACAACACCAGTCTCGACCGGGCGGTTTGCGACGTCGGACATGCGCACCGCGCGATACGCAATGCCGCCCGCGATCAGTACACCGAGGACGATGATCAGAACGACGTATTTATTCATTGCTGGTTTGGATTCTTCCATGATGGGTTCGGTTAGTCTTGCTGGTAGTGATCATTTGGCTTCTGCCTTGGGCGGGTCGTTCGGCTTTTCGGCTCCATCTTTGCTCGGTACTGCGGGGCGCGTGACTTCTGGAACTTGCAGATATCGCCAGACGCCATAGGAGAGGAGGCCGGTCAATCCGATCGAAAGCAGGAGCAATCCCCACCATCGAGCAGACCAGGGAGCAAGGAGCGACGATCCCCCGGCGGAATGGTCGTGATCGGTGTGACCATCTCCGACGCCGTGCGCGGTTTGTGCGGCAACGGGTTCGTGAACATGGTCGTGCCCATCGCTCTCCATCGCGTGTGCGAGCGCGTAGGGAACGAACAGGACGACGAGCGCCGCGAGAAATGCGGCAAGCGGACGATACGGTGAAGCGTGATGTGTCATAGAGCGATGAAAGCGGATAATTTCTAGTGTGCGTGATCGTGACCGTCTCCCGGCATTGCAGCCGCAGGGGCGGCAGCAGGTGCGTTCAGGATCTTGAGAGCGTCCTTAACGGTTGGCGTTTCGGCTGATGCGGTCATATGTTCCGGATCGGCATGCGTATCCGTATGCGCGGCACCCGCCATCGAGGCGAACCAGATCGGGAGAAAGATCGCAAAGGTCGAGATCAGGAAAAGCGAAAGTGAAATATACCAGTTGCGGCGAAGCCGGAGCGCGTCTTCTTCATAGGCCTGATCTTTTGGTTCGCGAAGGCCGCTTTCGACGCCGTAGCGCACGGACTCTTCGTACACTTTGCGCTCTTTTTCGATCGCGTCCTGTTTCGACTCAAGCTCTTTCAGCCGTGCACCCTGCTCGCCATCAGGGAGATGCAGCGAGACTTCCATGTTGCGGCGCTCGGATTCGAGCTTCGCGATCTGTGCTTCAAGCTTCTGGACCCTGAGTGCCGGAGTGCCGATCACGCGGCGGCGCTCACGGGAGTAGTACCACCAGAGCGGAAGAATCCAGAGAAAGACCACGAACCAATTTCCCCACTCGAGCGGCTGACCAAAAATACCGTAACCCGTTTCGAGACCGTGCACATGCTCAACGGCGGTTCCAAGCTGAGTATTGATCGTTTGATTGAAGTAGTGCTCCTGCGTCACGCGTTCAAGAAGATTGTGCTGGCCGGAATTGACCCACCAATCATGAGTGAACAGCCCGAGCGTGAGAATGAATCCTGCGACAAAGACCATGGCCCAGCCGTTGGCGCGCTCGATGCGATCTTTGCGCGCAACAAGCCAGTTCAGGCCGTTCACGCCAAGCACTGCGAGGATGGCGAGCAGAAGGAGCGGAACGACGCGGCCGATGGCATGCACAAGGAACATCGTCCATCCATAGAAGACATCCGCGGAGGATGCGATCTCGATCAGGATGAGCGGCGTCGCGGGGTGCGGACAGCCGACACCGATGTTGCCAAGAAAGAGGCCGAGGAGAAACGCTTTGAGATAGTCTTTCTGCGCCTGAATGAACGCCGGTGCGGAGCCGGTATAGCTCGGCATATGGAATTTGACGAGGCCGATCTCGGCAAGCGCGAACACGTAGGCAAAGATGCCGGCGAAGAAGTAGACCCAGTTTTTGATGTCTTCGACTTGAGCACCGAGAAGATCGAGCCCAGCCTTGCCCGCGAGCGCAGCGAGTGCGCCGTAGGTCGAGAGCATGAGCGCCACACCAGCACCGAACGAGAGCGCCATGCCGAGGCCCTTTCCGAGACCCTTGCCCATCGCGAGCGGAACGATGACGAATGCGAGCGGGAGCGTACAGGGCATCACGATCATCGTGAGCCCGGCGGCAAAGGAGAAGAAGAACCAACCGAGCTTCCCGAGCTCAGAGTCCCCGCCGACGGCCGGAGCCAGAAACAAGAACCACAGAAGCCCGAGAACAAAGGTCGCCAGAAGGACGACGCTTGCGACGATCAGGCCTGTTCGAAGTCCGCTCGATTGTTGCATAGCAATAAAAAAGAACGTTACGCTCCGGGAGCTTCTTCCCCGGATAATGCTTTGAGTTTCTCGAGAAATTGCTCTTTGTTGAAACCGCCAGTCGCCCACACCTCGCCGTTGAGCAGAATTCCCGGCGAAGCAAAGATCTGATGTTTGGACACGAGCTCCTGTCCTTCGGGCGTGATGATGCTGATCTCTTTGTGTGTGACATTGGGCCAATCTTTTGCAATCTCTCCCCAATAGGTCTCAAACTCGTGGCAATGCACGCATCCAGGCGCAGTCAAAACGTCGAGCGAAATGTTCTTCATCTCTATATTATAAAATACCTCCCGCGCCGAAGATAGCGGTTATCCACATTTGAGGCTTTGTTGAGCGCTGAAAATTTTTTGCACGCTGCGGGACGGCCTGCCTCAGCACTGGGAGCCTCGCGCGCGCCGGCTTTTCATTTTTTCGTGCCCATGCAAACATATATATAGAGGAAGTTTTCTTCGGACGATCATGCCCTATATCCCCCAAACGAAAGACGATCCGATGCGTCAGACGCTCGACCCGCTGATCGGCGAGGTGCGATCCGCAATCATCGCCGTCGCAAAGACGACCGACTCGGCGGCGCTCATGCTCGCCTACCAAGATATTCTCGAGGCGATCGTGGCGTGCATCTCCCGCGACGCCGTGCCGGATGCGCCGGTTCGCGGCCTCCGCTACCGCTATCATCTCAATCCGATCTTGGGCGATCTCGCCGGAGCCGCTGCAGAGTTTGCAGACCGGACGCACTCTCCGCACGAACGCGGGGCGCCGACCGTGGAGCGCGTACTCATCGACGCGGCCCATGTTTCTCGAATGCAGTGGAAAGCGCGGAGCACGCTCCGAAAAGCTGCGTATGCGCTCGGAGAAGAACTCGCGCGCGACAAACTCGCAGCGCTACCGGCCCGACTCAACTACACGATCTCAGAGCTTGCCTGTTTTGCGGCGAAGGATCGGGTTGCGACCATCTCGCGCGCACATGCCACGCTCCTTGGGCTCTTTCGATGGTTCTATGCGACATATGCCCGGCCCTATGAGGATCATGCGATCGGATACTATGGCGACACGGAAGGATACCGTGCGCTCTTCGGGAAAGATGACTCGTCCAAGTAAAAGAAAGACCCCGCCGAAGCGGGGTCTTTTTCATTCGACGATCACGATGACGCGACAGGGAGCACCGGGTTCGGAAGGAATTCCTCCCAATCGATGCGAATGCCTTTGCGACCCTTCGGCTCATTCAAGAGGCGGAAGAGCTGGTCGTAGCGAAGCGTGCGGCGAAGGATCGGATACTCCGGTCCATCCACCGGCAGTCCGATGAACGAGACGCCGGTGTTGTTGGGAGCGAAACCGCGTTCGCCATAGGCATCGGTTTCTGTTCCGGACGCGGTCATCTCGTAGAGCGCATACGGCGTTGAGACACTTGAAAAGAAGTGCTTGTCGCCATAGGTCTTGAGCGTGAGCCGCCCGTCGAAGATGCGCGAATAATTCCCGCGCATCAGATCGTTTGCGACTGCTCCTGCGAGCGGGTCGTTCCAGGAGCTCATGCGCGCGGGAGATCCGCGAAACTCGAGCCCGTATTCGTATCCCCCCGGCGCCTGCACGGTGCCGAAGGCGATGGTCGTCTTGCTGTATCGCGGCGCGCGGATGAGGCGCTTCAGATCTGCCTCACGCGAACGCCAGCGTGCATACTCTGACGTGAGCTTGAGCCGCATCCAGCTTGCGTAGAGATCTCCTTCCGTGAATTCGCCCTCGACGGAATGATCGACGTGGTTGCCCGATCCCTGATTGATAAACCCGGGATCGCGGCGATCAACAAGCTCCCCGCGGAAATGCGAACCGCCGCGAAGGATGAGATTGCTGTCCACGGCATGCGAGAGGACCGCGTGGAAGAAGTCCATGTTCGGACAAATATGGCTGTCGAACAACTCCTCCATCTGCGCGCCGGTCCAATCTTCGCCGCGAATGTGGAACTGGCGAAGATAGGTCATGATCGTCTGACTCATGATGTCGAGTCGCTTTTCCACGCCGCGAATATTTGCAGCATGGCGAAGCATGTCGGCGCCGAAGCGTTCGAGCTCGGCATAGGTCATCCGATTGGGATGATGCTCCTGTTGCGTCGGGAAGTTGTGCCCCTGCACTCCGTCGTCGTTCATATTGAAGAAGGCGATCGGGAACTTCGCGAGACGCCGTTCGGAGAAAAGCCCCGCTCGGCGCATGAGATGGATCGCTGCTTCGGCGACGCCAAGGAAGCGTTTCAGCTCGTTGCACCAGAGGAAGACTTTCGCCTTGCCGCCCCAGTGCGGGTCGGTGGCAGTCATGAGCCAGATGTAGCGCTCGTCCTGCCAGCTCGCGAACGAGGGCGGGGTTTTCGAGGTGCGGACAAGAGGCGCAAGCGCAGCCGGTGAGCGCGGAGAGATCGGGATCTCGTCGATATCGATCGCTCCATGATGCGCGGAGAGCATGAGCGCGCCGGGCTTGAACTGATCGTTCCCGATGGCAGCTTCGATCGGGTGTACCGTGCGGACCGTTCCGCCGATTGATTCCCGAAGGAAGCGATCGTTCACGACGATCGGCGCGACGCACACTTGCGCCGAGCTGCGCACTCCGGAGCGATCGGCCTCGCGGACCGTCGAGCGATAGCTCACGGCATACGGATGGCAGACCACCGTGAGCTTGGCGAGTTCGCCGCGCAGGAGTTTCGGACTATGCCGCGAGACAAACCGCTCGAGCAAACTGGTGGTGACCGCGACATGGGACGGAATACTGATCTCCACGAGATCTTCGCCGAACTTCATCATCGTCGAACCGACGCCGACCACTTTCGCATTCGGCAGCGCGTCTTCGATCTTCCGGATCACGAACGACCGGAATTTGTTCACCAAACGGCGCTTATGCACCGCGGTGATGTTGGAGATGATCGTGCGCGACTGCTGTTCGCGCAATTCGGCGACGCGGCGTTCGGCGTTCTCGATCTCCGAAGCGGGAGCATCGTCCGACTTTTCGAGCCGGCGGAGCTCTGTTTCCGCCATGCGGATCTGGATGCCGAGCTTATGCCATTTCACGATCGTGAGATAGCGCATGTGCCAGTGCGCGCCGGCCGCGATGATCTGTTCTTCGCGATAGCCGAGGACCACGAACACCTTGCCCGGAAATTCGGGCGTGTTGTCGGGTCGGACGGCGACCTTGTGCAAGCCGGAGAGCAGGTCGATGAAGACTTCCTCGGGCGTGATATAGAGGAGCTCATCCTCGGGTTTGTCCCGAAGGATGCGCTTTGCCTCGTCTTGGTAGTGGAGCGCGAGCACGCCGACCTTCACGTTGCTCCCCTGCACGCGGGAACGGTACGTCGCGAGCGGACCCGCAGACTTGCCGAATTCCACGTCAAAGATGTTCGTGAGAACGATCGCGTTTGCGCCAAGCATGGCGGCTTCGGCGAACTTCTGCCGGACCGGGTTGTCCTGGATCAGCCGCGTATGCGGAAGACCGAGGTTCACGCCGTTGACGATCATCACCTTCCACGACTTGCGGAGCGTGCCGACGAATTTCGCATCGCAGGGCGACTTCGCGCTGGTGGGGGCGATCTTGATCTCCTCGCCTGCGAGATCTTCTTTTGAGCCGATGCGTCCGAGGCCGCGCATGAAGTCTGCGGCTTTGACGTTCATCTTGGTGACGCCCATAAGGAGGCGTGCACGCTCTTCGATCCATTCGCGCGGGATATGCTTATTGACCTTCTCCCAGCCGGCGACCGCTTCGTCGAGATCGCTGTTGTGCGCGATCCACTTCTTGAACTCGAGTTCGATCTTAGCGCTCCAATAGATGCGCTTCGCTTCGCTCACAAGCTCTTCGAGCGTGAGGGCATGCTTCGGGTCCGACAATTCGGACGCGAATGTTTCCATGATCCGACTATAGAGGCGCGCCGGATCAATGAGCGCCTGAGCGCTTCCGATCTCATGGCGCAGCCACTTGCGCAGGCCGGGAATCGCTTCCCAGACGGGGCTCGGTTTGGGGATGGGCATGATGTCCTCCTCGCGTTGTTGTTGTCGGTATCGTGTCGTCGTGTCAACGAACAACGAACCTTTCTCTCCGTGCATTGTAGCGAGCGCCCGGACAAGCGGACACGTTGACAAAGTGCCTCTCGTGGCCTGTCCTGCGAAACGCAAATAAAAAAACGCCGCACGGAGGGTGCAGCGGTTCGGCTTGTGGCTTTCCGGCTCAGGCGAGGCTCGGATACGGGCGCAAGACGCGAGACGGCCATTCGTAGACGCGCTGCCTGGTCTCGTCGATCGAGAGGATCACGATATCGCGCGACGGATCGCGAATACGCGCGAGGGCGAGAATGTGCGTCAGAGACCAGACCGGAATCCCGCGTTCATGCGCGTGCAGCATTTCTTTGCCGACGCCGGCCAGATACAGGCCATCGGGATATGGGAGCCCGACCAGCGCGGCGCATCCAGGGATGAGATCGTCGAGAAAATATTGCATCACCGCACGGGAGCCGGCCGTGTCATATTCCTCAGGCGAGAACCGAGCTTTAATGGCCTCCGCCCGTTTCACGACAGCGCGCGACCCGGGATTCACGATCGTGTGGCCCGGAAACGCCGCTTTCAGAAAACCGATGCAGCGACGCTCGAGTGCTGTGCGGTAGGTATTGATGGGGTGCGCAAAATACACGCGCGGGCGATCGGAGGGCGACATGGCGTTCTCCTTGCTTCCGTCTGCATGCTACCGAATCTCCTCAAAAAGGCGTATTGACCGGAGGCGGAGGACATTGCAGAGCCAAGGGAGTTCATGCTCCGTACGGCAAGGCGGCTTCGTCGACCTTGCGATCTGTGATATATTTTCCCTGTTATCACTCACGACCTCCTATGACCAAGGAACTCGATCCGAACGCATCGCAGGGCTCCGCGCCGAAAGAGAGCGCTCCCGCCGCATCTCCACAGACCACCGCCAAAGAAGAAAGCAGCCTCGCGGTCCCGATCGCGATCGTTTTCGCCGGCGCACTCGTTGCTGCCGCGATCATCTATTCCGACACGACCACGCCGCGCGTCGCTCCATCGCTTGGCGCCGAGCAAGTTGCAGCCGCACCGACCGGACCATCGGACGACGACCGTGCTCCGGCAGAACTTCTCGTGATCCGGCCGACCGACCACGTCCTCGGCAACCCGAGCGCAGAAGTCGTGATCTTCGAGTGGTCGGACACCGAGTGCCCGTTCTGTAAGCGCTTCCACGAGACGATGGTTCAGGTCATGCAGCAGTACGGCACGAACGGCAACGTCGCCTGGGTCTATCGTCACTTCCCGCTCGACCAGATCCATCCGAAGGCGCGCAAAGAAGGCGAAGCGCTTGAGTGCGCTGCCGAGATCGGCGGAAATGCCGGGTTCTGGAAATTTGCCGATCGCATTTTCGAGGTCACCCCGGCGAACAACGGTCTTGATCCCGAGCAGCTCCCGGTAATTGCCAAGGAGGTCGGCCTCGATGTAGGCGCATTCACGTCCTGCCTTTCGAGCGGCAAATACGCACAGCGCATCGAGTCGGACTACCAGGAAGGCGTCGTCGCGGGCGTGCGCGGCACTCCGTACTCGATCGTGATTAACACGCGCACCGGCAAGCAGTTCCCGATCAACGGCGCACTCCCCTACGAGAGCGTAAAGACGATCCTCGGACTCGCAAGCGCAGCTCCGGCGAATGCGCCCGAAGCTCCCGCGCCAACCCCGGCTCCGGCGCAATAATCTCCAAGCACGAAATCAAAAAAGACCCGATCATGTGACCGGGTCTTTTTTGATTTCCACGCCATCTATGATGTGAGCCCGAGCATGAGCCGAAGTTCGTCGCTCGGTTTCCATTCGGGCTCGAAGGTAATATCCACGCGGACCTCGGGATGAAGCGGGGTCAGCGCTTTCTCGACGCGCTTCACGATCTCGTCACCGAACGGGCAGAACGGCGTTGTGAGCGTCATCAGGATCGTGATCCCTTCAACCTCGTCGATCGTGATGCCGTAAATAAGCCCGAGCGTCCAAATATCGAGGTCGAGCTCGGGGTCCTTCACGCCTTTCAGCGCAGCGATGATATCGTCTTTGGTCGGCAACATACGACAACGTTATGCCGCAGATTCGAATCCCTCTCGCGCGACGCGCTCGGCGAGCTCTTTGCCGCCTTCTTCGACGATCGTCCCTGCACGCATCAAGAGTACGCGATCGGGAGCGACCAGATCGGCGACATGCGCATTGTGCGTGATCAGAAGCACGCCGAGGCCGCGCGCGCGTTCGCGTTCGATCGCGCCCATGATGCGCTTCTGTGCATCCACATCCACGCCGGAATCGATCTCGTCGAGAAGCGCAAATTTCGCACCGAGAAGCGCGAGTGCGAGGATCTCCGCCTGCTTCTTTTCGCCGCCGGAAAATCCGTGATTCACCTCGCGGCGCAGAAAGGCCGGATCGATACCAAGCTCTTCGGCCTTGGCTTTGGCGCGGGCATGAAACTCCATGACCGGGATCTCTTCTCCGGTGACGGCCCGATGCGCGCGATGGAGAAAATTCGTCATCGTGACTCCCGCGATCTCCGGCACGTGCTGGGGCGAGAGGAAGATCCCGAGGCGGGCCTTTTTCTCGGTTGCAAGCGCAGTCACATCTTCGTCATCGAGAAGAACCTGTCCGGACGTGAGGCGGTATCGGGGGTGCCCCATGATCGCGTTCACAAAGGAGCTTTTGCCGGAACCGTTCGGGCCCATCAGGACGACGAGCTGCCCCGAAGACAGCGCGAGGGTGATATCTCTCGCGATAGCGCGGCCGCTAGCCTCAACAGTGAGCTTGTTTAATCGAAGTTCTGCCATGATCGGTCTACTGTATCTTTCGCGAGCGCTTCGCGCAACGTACGGATGCCCAAGAGCGCGCATTTCTCGCGCTCCGGGCCGATTGGCACGCCGAGCATGCCGAATACGTCCGCATCCGCGATCTTCGCCACATCCTCGGGAGTCATGCCGCGCAGCCGTTCCGAGAGGATCGATATGCCGGCTGTCGAGATCGCGCAGCCTGCCGCATCGTACCCGACATCAGTGATCGCGCCCGCGTCATCGTGTGCGAGATAGAGCGAAAGCTCGTCTCCGCAGCTCGGATTCGAGCCAAGCTGCTTCACCTGGTAGTTCGCGATCGGCTTTCCATTGCGCGGATTACGGTAGTGGTCGAGGATGTTCTCCTGATAGAGCGGGTCCATACGCGAGAATTATTTTGCGAAGATCGCGATCGCACGCGCAACGCCGTCGACCAGGCGGGAGATATCGTCCTCGGTGTTGTATGCATGAAAACTTGCGCGGGTCGTGGCAGCCAGCCCGAGCTCGTCGTGGAGCGGCATCGCGCAGTGATGCCCGGCGCGCACGGCAATATGATCGCGGGCCAGCACCTCCGCGACATCGTGCGGATGGATCCCCTCGACCGTGAACGCAACGCTGCCGATATTGCGCTCAGGGTCACGCTCGCCGACAACACGCACCCCGGGGAGCTCCTCGAGCGCACCGATCGCACGCGCCACGAGCGAGCGGACGTGTTCGCGCACCTGTTCGAGTCCGAGCTCGTCGAGATATTTGGCAGCGGCGGCCATACCGAGTACACCAGCGATGTTCTGTGTTCCTGCCTCGAAGCGCCGCGGGATCACGCACCAGGTCGCGCGATCGCGAAGGACGCGTTCGACCATATCGCCGCCGAACACGGCCGGCTCGAGCTTCGACGCAAGTTCCGAGGAAAGATAGAGTACTCCGATCCCGGTCGGGCCGAACATCTTGTGTCCGGAAAAATAGAGCGCATCGGCGCCGAGCGATCGGACATTGAGCGGCGCATGTCCGGCTGAGGCTGTCGCATCAACAAGCATGAGTGCACCCGCCGCATGCGCGAGATCAGCAAGCGCGCGAACGTCATTGATCGTGCCGAGGACATTCGACGCATGCATCGCGCTGACCAACTTGGTCTTCGGACCGATGAGCTTTGCCGCCGCGTCGAGATCGAGTCTGGTGTTCGTTTCGTCGAGCGGGATGAATTTGAGCGTGAGCGATCGGCGTTTTGCGAGCTCCTGGAGCGGAACAAGCGCGGAATGATGCTCCATCACCGTAGTCACGATCTCGTCGCCCTCGGCGAGCGAGAGCGAGGACTCGATCATACGGATCAGCATATTGCTCCCTGCGGTCGCGCCGCTCGTCCAGACGATCTCGTTCGAATCGGCGCCGATCCATGTCGCAAGAGTGACACGCGCACCATCGTACGCACGCGAGGCGGCAAGCGCTTCGGGATAGAGACCGCGATGCACGTTCGCGCGCATCGTTCGGTAGTATTCGTCCATGCGATTAAGGACGGGCGCAGGAGTGAGCGACGACGCAGCGGAATCGCAATAGACGAGTCCGCCCGCGATCTGCGGAAAATCCGCCGCACAGGCATGAATCGTTCGGTCAGACATAGCGAGCCATGATCGCGCCACTTTCCGCGTCGATCCATTTGCCGATCTCCTCGGCTGCGGGAATTCCGTCCCCGAACGCTGACGCAAGCGCCCCGCCGACAATGAGCGAACGCGCGTCCTCGGGCGAGAATCCGCGCGTCTCCGGATAGAAGAGCTCCTTTTCTGAGAGATGCACGATTGCGAGGCGATGCGCACTGCGAACCGAATCGGTCGCAATATCGAGAGACGGGATCGCGTCGACGACGGCCTTCTCCCCTGCGGTGAAAAATCGCGCATCTTCTTCGCCGTCGACATCGCGCACACCGGACGCCATATCGATGAGCCCGCGATGCACAAGGCGGCCTTCGGAGCCGACGAGCGCGGCCGCGCGCACACGGGAGCGCGTTTCGCTGCCGCCATGTCGAACGACGTGATAGAGATCGGCGCGAGAAGATCCATCCAGCATGCCGACGCTGCGGAGTTCCGCCGCAGAACCGTCGCCCTCAAGGAGGATCTCCGTATCGGCCTTGGCAAGCGCGGCCGAGGCATAGACCTCGCGCACATCCACCGCGGCGTGTTCGCCCGCAAAGATCGCGCGGCGTTCGATCAGGGTCGCACCTGCCATCTGGCGGCGGTCAGCACAGAGCGACACCGAGGAATCGTCTTCTGCGAGTACGATCATGGTCCGGCCGAATTCGGTGCCGGCCTTCGCAGAGACACGATCGGTCACCACCACGCGCGCTCCGGTTTTCACATAGATCACGACCACATCCGCGGCGTCCTCTTCGACGCGCGTCGCAAGATCGACGGATGTTTCCACGATCTCGCCGAGCGGACCAAGCTCAGGCTGCACATAGACCAAGAGGCCATCCGTATAGCGCGCAAGGGTCGACGCGAAGAGATGCGGCACACCCTCAAGTGCACCAGCGCGGAGCAGCGCCTGCGCCGCGATCCCGGAGGTATCGTCGTCGAGCATGGCTTCTTTCCAGGTGTAGATCTCGATCGGCTTCGAAGCACCCTTCACTGCATACTCCGGGCGCGCCTGATATCCCCCGCGCAGAGCGGCGATCGATGTGCCAATCTTGATCCCGTAACGAAGATCGCCTCCGTCGGAGGCGTCGATCGCGGCGCGTTCCATGCGCTCGCGAAAACGCACGATCGCCTCGGGTTCGCCGAGGCTTTTTGCGCGGTCTTCGATCGTGGGATTCATTGACATATTTGAGTTTCTATGCTAGCATGTATCCAGGTTTTGTTCAACCCGGACAACCAATCGGAGGGAAAAATGGCTACGATATTGGGAATTGCACCGATCGTCGGCGCAACGCCGGAGTTTATGCGCCAGCAACAGGCCCTAGTGATGCAGCTCCTCGGAGTCACACCCTACGAGGCGAGCGGGAAGGATATCTTTATGCAGCTCAAGGTTATCGAGCAGCGTCAGGTGTTCTACCCCGGACTGAGCCGACTCTTTGCCCGAACAAAGAAAACGAAGCACATTGCCTGGCAGTTTGCGCTCGGTGAAAAGAACTGCTTCGGCTCGCCCCGACTTGTCGTCGTTGCGAAGATCCCCGACATCGACTTCGCCAACCCCGGTATCCTCTGTCTCCGCTGGTACCGGCGCAATGCGCCCAAGCACCTCGGCTGACGCGACATCAATCGCTCAAAATGCTCCGCAATCGCGGGGCATTTCTTTTTCGTGCCAGACCAGAGCAATAGAGCTCGTTTTTTCAAGAACTCATCCCACCGATCCCTCCATTTCTAATTCGATCAACCGATTCAGCTCGATCGCATATTCGAGGGGGAGCGCTTTGACGATCGGATCAAGGAACCCGCCGACGATCATGCGCGTCGCTGCTTCCTCGCTGTATCCGCGGCTCATGAGATAAAACACCTCGTCCTCCCCCACCTTCCCCACACGCGCCTCATGCGCGATCGACGCGCTCGGAGATTCATTTTTGACGCTCGGGTAGGTATTCGACGCGGAACGTTCGTCGAGGATGAGCGCGTCACACGTCACGCTCGACTCGGCGTTCGTCGCCGACGGAAGAAATCGCACATACCCGCGGTAGTTCGACACGCCGCCTTCTTTTGAGACCGATTTCGAGCGAATTACCGACACCGTATCGGGACCGATGTGGATCGCCTTTGATCCGGTATCCTGCACCTGATCTTCCCCAGCAACAACAATGCCAAGAGAGTCGGAACGAGCGCGAGCGCCGAGAAGGACCGAGGACGGATAGAGCATCGTGACGTGCGAACCCATATTGCCGTTGATCCACTCGACTTTCGCATCTTCGAACACGAGCGCCTTTTTCGTGTTGAGATTGTAGGTATTGCGCGACCAGTTTTCGACGCTGATGTAGGTGATCTTCGCGCGGGGCTTGACCCAGAGCTCGACGCAGCCGGCATGGAGCGAAGAAAAATTGTACTGCGGCGCGGAGCAGCCTTCGATATAGGTGATCTCCGAATCTTCGTCGGCAATGATAAGCGTGTGCTCGAACTGCGCGCTCTTCATTTTGTTCATGCGGAAATACGCCTGAAGCGGAAGCGAGACCTTCACGCCTTTCGGGACATAGATGAATGTGCCGCCGCTCCACACCGACGCGTGCAGCATCGTGAACGGATGATCCTCGACCGGCACGCATTTGGTCATAAAATGCTCGCGCACGAGATCGGGATATTTTTCGAGCGCGACATCCATGTTTTCGAAGATGACACCCTTGTCCGCGAGCGACTGCTTCAGGCGATGATAGACGACGCCGGAATCATACTGTGCGCCGACGCCTCCCAGATATTCGCGCTCGGCCTTGGGAATCCCGAGCTTCTCAAAGGTCTCGGTGATTTCGGCCGGAAGCTCCTTCCATTCGTTCGTTTCTTTGACTCCGGGGTCGACATAGTAGGTCATCGCGGCGAGATC
>DATIBL010000047.1:0-7706 GCA_035457505.1 Minisyncoccota bacterium
TCATCCCCTCGGTGATCGAAAGGGTAAATTGTGCTGATGCGCTGGTTTTATTTCCGGCGATATCTGTCGCGGTCACCATGACGACGTTTGTCGGGCCGATCCCAGGAAATTCTTGGGGCACAAACGAGAAAGAATACGGCGGAAGCGAGGTTGAACCGAGAAAATTCCCATTCACAAATGCGTCGACGTTGCGGATCGCAAACGGCGCAGTGATCATCGCCTCGACGACCATCTTTCGATCAATGAGATATTCGACCGTGCTGGTGGGGTTTAGGATTGTGACTATCGGCTGTTTGTCCGGAGTGTGAACATCATCATAGGTATCGGGTTTTGCTGCCCATGCGGCGCTCGGAATCCCGTTCGCCATGATCCAATTCTGCGCGGGAACCTCCCAAAGCGGATACTGCGGATCTGCGTACGGATTAGACGGCACTGACCCGGTCGGATCTCCTGGTGCAACCCAATGAAGAATCTCGTGCGGATTCGGAATGACGCGCTCAACGCGGAATTCTGACGGAGTGTGGTCAGTCGCGAGTTTGCCGGAGATCTTGTCGATCTCATAGGTTTCGTTTCCATACCAGACGCCGCGCAGTGCGGGTTTGATCGAGCGGTCAATGGGCGGCATCGGAGAAAATTGTTCAATAGGCGTATCCGCGAGCGCTTCTGTCATAAACGCGTTCCAGAGCGGGGCAATGATAAATCCTGCAACTTTCTTTTCCATCGGAGTATTGTCGTTGTTTCCAGCCCAGGCGCCGGCGACAAGCGATGGTGTGTACCCAATGATCCACGCATCCTTGTAGTCGTTCGTGGTACCGGTTTTCACTGCGACGGCGCGGTCGGTGAAATGGAGATACGATTGTGCGCCGAACGCGGGCGTTCGTGCTGCATTATCAGAGAGGACATTCGAGATCGAGCGGGCAATTCCTTCCCCGATCACTTGGTCGTTTCTCGGCTCTGATTCTTTGAGTATGCTCCCGGTTGCATCCTCAACGCGGAGGATCGCAGTGGGCGGATTGCGCTTGCCATCATTTGCAAAAACTCCGTACGCGCTCGTCATGTCGAGGAGCGTCACTTCGCCGCCTCCAAGGACGAGGGTGAGGCCATAGCGATCCTTCGAAGTAAGGTTTTTGATCCCAAGCTTCTCGGCGTATCCGATCGCACGGTCGATCCCGACCAAGTAGAGCAGTTTGACCGCTGGGACGTTGATCGATTGCGCAAGCGCGTTCCGAAGCGAGATCGGGCCGCGATAGATATGGTCATAGTTTTCCGGCATGTAGCACTTCTCTTCTGATGCTCCACCGACTGGATTTCCAACCGCATCGCAGAATGTCGAGAATTGCGTCGGCACATCAAAGAGCACGGTGTCCGGGGTGTATCCCATATCGAATGCTGCGGCATAGACGATTGGTTTGAACGCGGAGCCTGGCTGGCGCTTCGCAAGCGCGATATTGAAATTTCCATCGTGCTCGGTGTCGAAATAATCGCGCGACCCAACCATGGCGAGGATTTCTCCAGTGCGGGGGTCGAGAGCGACCAATGCGGCATTCTTGGCGTTGAACTGCTTCTCGTTCTCCTCGGCATAGGTTTCGACCGTTCGCTCGGCGATCTCCTGGAGGCGGAGATCGATCGAAGTCACAACGCGCAATCCATCCTCGACGATCGCTTCCTCGCCGTATTCATCGGCAAGGAGTTCACGGACATACATCACGAAATGCGGCGCGCGGATTCCGCGCTCGCTTGCGGCGAGGAATTGCACCGTCTCCTTCTTTGCGCCGATATACTCAGCTTCGGTGATCATACCGAGTGTGAGCATTTTCTTGAGGATCGCATCTTTGCGCGCTTCGAGAAGATCGCGATGCGAACCATAGGGCGAATAGAGCGTAGGGGCCTGTGGAAGTGCAGCCAAATATGCGGACTCAGCGAGCGTCACCTCTGATGAGCGTTTTCCGAAGAACGAGAGCGATGCCTCCTCGACGCCGTAGATATTTCCGCCATACGGCGCTTCGTTGAGGTAAAGCGAAAGGATCTGGTCTTTTGTCAGAATGCGCTCAAGCTTGATCGCAAGGATCCACTCTTTCACCTTGCGAGTGATCGTCTTTTCTTTCGACAGCAATGCGTTCTTGATGACTTGCTGAGTGATTGTCGATCCTCCCTGCGCGTATTCGCCGGATTGAAGATTTGCAAGGACGGCACGGATGATCGCGCGCGGCTTGATGCCGATATGCTGATAGAATTCGTCGTCCTCGATCGCGATCGTCGCACTTTTGACATACGGGTTGATCGACTCGAATGGGACCTCCGTTCGGCGGACATCGCGATGGACGTCGTAGAGAAGGACTTCCCCGGTTCGATCGAAGATCTTGGTTGATTGAGAGACTTTGCGCTGCTCAAAAAGGCTGAAATCCGGGATCTCGAGGAGTGCGGCCCAGACAAAGAAGGCCGAAAGGCCAAAGACGCCAAGCAGGAGGCCGATAAAGATCAGTACCTGGATCGGCTTCCAGACGAAGCGGCGGAATTTGGATGGTTTGGCCTTGGTTTGCATGGACGAATATAGCCACATGATAGCACGAAGAGCAAGGGAAACAGACAAAATACCAACAAATATGCTAGCATGTTGATTATGGAGAAAACAACGCAACAAAATTCAAGAAAAGACAACCCTAACGAGATTAATGAGAAGATTCAGGACATCATTTCTCGCGGGGTAGTCTCATTTGTTGACCCTAATGGAGTTTTTACAGAGAAACTTCGAAAGAAGGCTCTTGGAGAAGATACCTCACCATTAATTGTAAAATTTGGCGTTGATCCAACTCGGCCAGATATTCATCTTGGACATGCAGTTGCCTTAAGAAAGTTAAGGCAACTGCAAGATTTGGGATGCAAAGTTGTATTCCTAGCAGGAGATTTTACTGCACAAATCGGAGACCCTACAGGAAAAAGCAAGGTTCGACCCGAGGTTGACCAACAACAAATACAAGAGAGTATGGAGAGTTATGTTCGACAAATTCCAAAGTTACTGACTCTAAAAACTGAGAACGACAACAATGCAATTTACGACAAAAATCAATTTATTGTCGACAGTAAGTGTTTTGGCTGGATTAGAAATTCCGATTGGTATTTCGGCGTAACAGACATCGACACAAGAGGGGTTGATGAGGCTTTACGAAGAATACCTATTGAGCCTAGTAAAAATTATCTAGCATCAGAAAATTCGTTTATAGATAAAGCTGTTGTTTTTTCTAATACACGAATGCAAAAGATGTTTCTCAATAGAGATGAAAGCTCTATTGTTACTTTTGCAACTTTTTTATCAATACTGCGCAAAATCTCGTTCTCTCAATTAATTGAAAGAGATATGTTTCAAGATCGCATAAATAGCAATGAGCCGCTTTTTATGCATGAAATGGTCTATCCGATTCTACAAGGGATAGATTCTGATGTAATTGCAAAAATCTATAGATCGTGTGACCTCGAGATTGGTGGATCCGACCAGACCTTTAACATGCTGATGGGTCGTCGGATCATGGAGATAACAAATACGAATACCCCACAAGCAACACTCGCTGTGCGGCTTTTGGTCGGACTCGATGGGAAGGAAAAGATGTCCAAATCGCTCGATAACTACATCGGCGTGACGGATGCTCCGGCGGATATGTATGGAAAAGTGATGTCGATCCCCGACGCCGCAATTCCGGAATATCTCGAACTCGCAACGTATTCCGATCTTGCGACGGTTGCACTGGTTCGCGACGGACTCGCATCCGGCACACTGCATCCAAAGAAAGAGAAGATGCGTCTTGCGAGACAGATCGTCGAGATCTATCACGGGCGCGAGAAGGCCGAAGAAGCCGAGCGCGCGTTCGAGAATGTTTTTGCAAAGGGCGAGATTCCGAACGATGTCCGCACGATCTCGGTCGCAAAGGGAACCCTTCTTGCTGATGCGCTCGCAACGGAGAATGTGGTCGCATCAAAGAGTGAGTTCCGAAGATTGATCGACGAGGGTGCGATCGCAGAAATGGACGGCGAAAAGATTACTGATCCGTTTGTAAAGATCGAGCGGGCAATGACGCTCCGGATCGGAAAGAAGCGGTTTCTCAAAATCGATTGCAATGGCTAGGGCCGTTCGCTCTTTTATAGAGGTCCAATAAAAGAAAAACCCCTCTCCGGGGTTTTTCTTTATTTATCGTCAGGATCGAAATAGGTTGATTCGTCCTCGCTGTCTTCTTCGTCTGCCAGTGCTTCGGTAGAAAGGTCGGCATCAGGATCTTCTTCCTCGAGGAGACCGTCTTCGTCATCAAGGAAATCATCGCTGCTGACCGCATTCGGGTCAAATTCATCATCCTCGGATGTTTCTTCATCAGGGATGATTCCTCCAGCCACAAAGTCATCGCTCATGATGGATGCATTACTGATACTAATCGCCGCGCATGCCGCGCGAATGCTCCTACACCCCATATGTAGCATAGCGAAAAAATGACGTCCATAGGGGCCTCTTGTCGCTGTGGATAACACGGTGTCTATGCACCGATATTTCTTGTGCGCGACTCTGCGAGGTGCGCGACCGCGACCGCGACTGCATCGAATTCGTCATCGAGAACGTCGCCTGGCGGATTCGCAACAACCTTGGTGATCATGCTGATCACTTGATCTTTCGTCGCCTTTCCGTAGCCAGTCACTGCGATCTTCACCGCGAGCGGATTGTATTCGAAGACGGGAACATTTTTTGCTTGCGCAAGATAGAGGAGCGCACCGCGCACTTCAGCGACATGGATCGCGGTTTTTTGGTTCGCACTGAAATATACTTCTTCGATCGCGACCGCATCGGGCTTGTGGGTGTCGATCCAGTTCGCGACTGCATCGGCAACGGCAAAAAGCCGCGCGCCGAATGCCTCCTTTGCGGAAGTTTCGATGCAGGTGCTCGCAACACGATGCGGGCGCGAGCCGTCACCGTCGAGAAATGCGAGTCCGCATCTGCCGTATCCAGGATCGATACCAAGAACACTCATAGAGACTCGCAGGGATATTGAATGAGCCGTTAGGATGCGTTCGTGAATACTTCATCGACTTCGTCGCACCCTTCAAGCGCTTCAATGAGGCGAGAGAGCATGTCGCCATCCGCATCAGAAAGCGGCACCGGAACCGTCGCGGTCCACCCCTCGTCGTCTTTTTGAAATGCCCAAAGCGCGGCACCCTGCTCAGCGAGCGATGCGCCATGCTCGGAGAGAATGTGCTTGATCTCCTGAACGGCCTTGTTGCGGTTCGAGGTGAGCGACGAGATCACGAGTGCGCATCCGCCCGGCCCATAGGCCTCGTAGACGAGCGATTCGATGACTTCTGCGTCGGCGCCTTGTCCCTTCTTGATCGCGCGCTCGATCGTATCTTTCGGCATGTTTTCCTTCTTGGCTTTTTCGACGATCGTGCGCACACCTGGCGCATTTGCATCGCCATTCGCCTTCTTTACCTCTGAGGCGATCAAGCTGCCGAGCTTGCCGAAAAGTTTACTTTTCTTGGCATCCTCTGCGCCCTTTTGCCGTTTGATTTGCGCCCATTTGCTGTGTCCTGACATAGTATTTTTCGTGAGATCTTCAATGCTAATTTTGGCTATTCAAGTTCGAGCAGCGACTCCTGTCGATCCTCCGGAAAATCAAATCCCAGGTGATCGTATGCGCGCTTTGCGACGAGGCGTCCTCGCGTGGTCCGCTCAAGGAGTCCGAGCTGGATCAGATAGGGCTCGTAGACCTCCTCGATCGTCGCAGTCTCTTCGCTTGCCGCTGCCGCGATCGTCCCGAGTCCGACTGGTCCGCCGCGGAATTTCTCGATCATGATCGTGAGCATGCGGCGATCCGAGGACGAAAGTCCAAGTTCATCGATCTCGAGCAGTGCGAGGGCTTGTCGGACGGCGCGGTCGTCGAGTGGGATCTTTTCAACCTGCGCGAAGTCGCGGCAGCGCTTGAGAAAATAATTTGCCGTGCGGGGCGTAAAGCGGCTGCGCTTGGCGATCTCCTGTGCGGCGCCTTCGGAGAGCGGGACGCCGAGGATCGATGCTGAACGCTCGACGATCGTTCCGATCTCTTCGTCTGAATAGAACTCGAGGCGAAAGACTCCTCCAGAAAAGCGCGAACGGAGCGGTGCGGAGAGGAGTGCGATCCGGGTTGTTGCCGCGATCAGGGTGAACGGCGGCAATTCGAGCTGGATCGTTCGCGCGGAGGGCCCCTTTCCGATGATGATATCGAGCACGCCAGATTCCATCGCCGGATAGAGGACCTCTTCGACCATTTTGTTCAGACGATGGATCTCATCGATGAAGAGAATGTCTCCGGGATTCAGGTTGGTAAGGATCGAAGCGAGATCACCGACTTTCTCGATCGCCGGTCCGGAGGTGATCTTCATCTGGGCGCCGAGCTCTCTTGCGATCAAGTGTGCGAGAGTGGTCTTTCCGAGTCCAGGGGGACCGTAAAAAAGGAGGTGCTCAGGGGGATGTTCGCGTTCTTTGGCAGCCGAAAGGAGGATTCGGAGATTTTCTTTGACATGTTTCTGTCCGACATACTCCTCGAAGCGATCCGGACGAAGCCGCTGATCAAGGAAAAGCGCGTCTTTTTGAAGGGTTTTTGCCGGTTCGCTTGACATAGTCATCTCGTATGCTAGACTGTTCCCAGTTTGGATTTCTCCCTTTCTGGGATCCTTGCCCCCGAAGTATCCCATAAACGCGACGGTCTGCAAAAGACTCTGTTTGACGTCGTTTCCCCAAGGGTACTTGACAATAAGTTGCATTTGTGATACAAATACAACAGCGTGATTCTCGTTGAGTGCATGACCTTCTAGGCATTAGGCCCCACAGGCTCCATGATGTATGTCTGAAGGATCCTTTGGTCGCCGCTCCGGCGGCTGCTACTGACGGCCTCCTTACAGGTGCATTTAACTTTCGATATCTTATGTCGAAAGTAATGTCTAGAAGGTCATGATCTCAATTCCACCCAAAACACCGCTTACTTAAGCGGTGTTTTGGTACCTCCTCAACAGAGGTCTGTATTCCAAAGTTTGAGGCGCAAGTCGTGTCGTTCGAAGGAGGCGTATGTTGCATACGGTGACGAGACGACACGACGAAGCAACGAAAAAATTTGCCAGGAATACAGACCGACCTAGCGGAGTTCGCCGAGGCCGACGACACGATCTACCTCCTCGAGCGACGTCACTCCCTTGGTGACTTTCACGATGCCATCCTGCTGCATATCGAAGATTCCTTGATCACGCGCAGCGTCTTTGATCTCGCGTTCAGAGGGATTCCCGCGGATGACTTCTTCGATCGCGGCGTTCATGAGAATACCTTCGTAGATCGAGATACGGCCTTTGTAGCCCGTAAAGGAACACTTTTCGCATCCGACCGGACGCCAGAGGGTTTTCGGGAACGGAATATCGCGCATGCTTTGGATGATCGGAATGATGCGCTCGAGCGCCTCTACTTCCTTTCCTTCCGGAGTGTATTCCTCTTTGCAATAAATACAGAGGCGGCGAACAAGGCGCTGTGCGAGCGCGATGTTGAGCGCGGACGAAATAATCTTCGGATTCACCCCGAGGTCGATCAAGCGCGGAATGGCACCGGCGGCGTTGTTGGTGTGGAGTGTCGAGAAGACGATATGTCCGGTGAGTGCGGAGTCGATTGCAACCGAGGCTGTTTCTTCGTCGCGGATTTCACCGACGAGAATAAC
>DATIBL010000048.1:0-5253 GCA_035457505.1 Minisyncoccota bacterium
TGAAATTCGTGATCTCTCCTTCGTCGCGAGCGGCAGAGGTCGAAGGCGGGGAAGATGTTTCGACAGCTCTCGTTCGCAACGAAGGAAGGAACTGAACGCACACATTATATCACCAAATTGTTGCTTTTGTCAACCAAAAAAGCTGCTAGAATACGGCCATGAAAAAGCGTTTTCGAGCGATCGTGACCGGACGTGTGCAGATGGTGATGTTCCGCGACTTTACCGCCCGCAACGCGCGCAAACTCGATCTTGCGGGAGAGGTGCGCAACCTCTCAGACGGATCGGTCGAGGTGATCGCCGAGGGTGATGCTGCCAAGCTCGAAGTGCTGCTCGATCAGGTGCGCAAGGGGCCGACCCTCGCGAGCGTTGAGGATGTTGTGGTCGAGTGGAGCGAACCCGAAGGCGGATTCGAGGATTTTCGCATTGCCTATGACTGACTCTGCTCCAGCGCTCGTGCCGCATACGATCGGCATCATCATGGATGGCAATCGCCGGTGGGCCAAAGAGCGCGGACTCCCGACGCTCGAGGGGCATCGTGCGGGATATGGCAAACTCAAAGACGTGTGCCGATGGGCGCGCGATGCGGGGGTGCGCGAAGTGATCGTCTATGCTTTCTCGACCGAAAACTGGAACCGCTCCGAGGAGGAGGTTGCATATCTCATGGACCTCCTTGGGCATGCGCTCCGTGAAATGACCGACGAAGCCAAACGCGAGCATATGCGGCTGATCGTGCTTGGCGGCCGGTCGCGTCTTTCGTCGGAACTGTGTGCGACGATCGAACGCTCGGAGCACGAGACGCTCGGCGGAACATTTCGTCTTGGCGTCGCGCTCTCTTATGGTGGCCGTGCGGAGATCATCGATGCGATCCGGAGTATTCCCCCGGAGCGCATCGCCGCGATCACCGAAGACGAATTTGCGAAGCTGCTTTCCACTCGCGATCTTCATGATCCCGACCTTATTATCCGCACCAGCGGCGAGCAGCGTCTCTCGAATTTTCTTCCGTGGCAGAGCGTGTACAGCGAACTCGTGTTTACGCCGACGTATTGGCCTGCGCTCGAGAAAGCCGAATTCGACGCGATTCTTGCGGAGTACGCCGCTCGCGATCGGCGGAAGGGGAAGTAGCGCCGGGCTCGGGTCGTGCGCCAAAAATAAAAAGCACCGCGATGTGCGGTGCGCGAGTGGTCTCGTTACACGTGATCCATGAGCGCTTTATATGCGATGGCCAGGTCGCCGCTCTTCTCCATGATGCGGTCGCGGAATGCTCCGCTTCGCTGCTCCTTCACAAGGTCGGGATGCATTGCCGTGTCGAGATGATGGAGATCGACGATGTCATACGCGTATCGAAGGACGAGATCAAGCGCCGCAGCGAATTCGGCAGATTTCTGTTCGCGCATCGCGCGCTTCACGATCCGCCGGATCTTCTCGGGCTTCACGGCGTACGGCGCAACGCGTGCGAGGATCTCGCGGGCCTGGCGGCGCGTGAGCGTCTTCGGATCGCGGCAGAGAAGCGGGGTGACGTTTTTCCTTTTACGCGCGTCTTTCTTCTTTGGCGCATCGGCATGACTTCCGCGTGCTGGCATGACAACCCTTCCAAGAATTCCGAGACCACGATAGGCTGTGAGACATGGAACGTCAAGGATATAGAGGACCAGAACCGCGCGCGCTCTTCGAGAATGCGGAGCTGCTCGCGCTCGATAAGCCCGCTGGCCTTGTCGTGCATTCAGATGGCCGCACCGAGGAGCCGGCACTTGTGGATTGGCTCGCCCTGCGCGACCCGGCACTCGCCGAGGTCGGCGGGACGCATGCACTCGACATGGGTCGGACGGTTCCGCGCTTTGGCGTGCTGCATCGTATCGACCGCGACACGAGCGGTGTGATCCTCGTCGCGAAGACCCAAGAAGCGTTCGGATTTTTTCAGCAGCAATTTCTCGAGCGGACCGTTGAGAAAACCTACGACGCCATCGTCTGGGGAACATTCAGCGAGAGCGAAGGGACGATCGATCTTCCGATCGGCCGCTCCCGGCGCGACTTCCGCCAGTGGACCGTTCCGCCCGACGCGCGCGGAACCCTTCGCCTCGCGCTCACGCACTGGCGGGTGCTCAAGGCAGGGGCGAAACATGCACATCTTGAGGTGCGGCCCAAGACCGGCCGGACCCACCAGATCCGCGTCCACCTGAAGGCGATCGGACACCCCCTCGTTGCCGATCAGCGCTACGGCGGCGCTCCAGCGCTCGATCTTACGCGCCTCGCGCTCCACGCTCGCGCGATCACGATCCGCCTCCCGGATGCCTCAGAGCTCCATATTGAGGCCCCGCTTCCGCCCGATCTGGCCGAGGCGGTCGGGAAACTCTGACGCCGCTTGCCTTTTCCAAAGTGGCGTGCTAACCTCGGGTACTATGAATTCGGTAAAGATCAACCTGCTCACGCTCACCCCCGTCAACCGCGAGGCGCGGCAGAAGCTCGCGTTTTCGTCGGGCGACACTGTTCGCGTATGGGTCAAGGTGCTTGAGGATGCAGAAAAGAAGAAGTACCGCCTCCAGGCGTTCGAGGGTTTGGTGCTTGCTCGCAAACATGGCGCAGAGCCAGGGGCGACGTTCACCGTCCGCAAGGTCGCGTCCGGCGTCGGCGTCGAGCGCGTCTTCACGCTCTACTCTCCGATGATCGACAAGATCGAGATCGTGAAGCGCTCCAAGGTGCGCCGTGCGAAGCTCTACTACGTGCGCGAGAAGGCTGTGCGCGATGTGCGCCGCAAGATGAAGGAGACCCGCATGGTCAAAGAGTCCACCAAGGACTACGAGACCGTCCCGGTCGCAGCAGCTCCCGAAGCTGCCCCAGCAGCAGAAGCAAAGAGCGCGGAATAATCCGCGTTTTTTGTTGCAGCGATCTGGCATCGCCTTCGCAAGGGTGTGCTAGGATGGGCGCATGAGTCTCTCCATCCTTCGCCTTTCCCGACTTCGTCCCCCAGTCCGCGCGATGGTGCTCTTGCATTGGTGCTACGATCTCGTCGGCGCGATGACCGGCGTGTTTGTGCAGATCTTCCTCTATCAGGAGTTCGCGTCCGTGGAGTTCAATGTCCTGACGCTGAGTGCATACTTCACTGCCGTGATCATTGGGTTCAGCGGAGTCGGTGCGCTCGCTGGCGCGTATCGGCTGAATATGAAATGGGGCTATCTCGCCGCATTCTTTGCGCTCGCGGGCAGTTTCGCGCTCCTTTTCGGAGAGGTGTCGCGAGCTGATGCGCTCTGGTTTACGGTCGTCAACGGATTCGGCCTCGGACTCTATTGGCTCACGCTGCACACATTCGAGCTGACCGAAACGCGAAACGACGAGCGCGATCTCTATTCGTCGCTCCTCACCGCTGGAGGGCAGGTGATCGATCTCGCTGCGCCGGTTGCAGTGACCGCGCTCTTCTTTGTCTCCGAGCAGGTCTTCGGCTTCGGGGCGTACACGCTGCTTTTTGTGATCGCTCCGCTCATCTATCTCGCGGGCATCCCGTTGCTTTCGTCGCTTCGGACCTATCGTCCCGAACCGCTCGATTGGCATGACGTGCGGCACTTTTTTCTGGACCGTCGCAATCGCGCATCGCAGCTCTACTTCTTCGGAGGATCTGCGTCGTTCGCCCTCTCTCGCGTCGCAATCCCGCTTGCCGCGATCATGCTGCTTGGGACCGAAACGCGCGTCGGTATTGTGAATGCGATCTTTGCAGCGATCTCCGCCGGAGTCATTCTTTTTGTCGCGAAGATTCGCCATGCAGGGAATCGTATGCGGTTTCTTTTTGTCACCTCGATGATGGCGGCGGTGGTGACAGCAGTTCCGGCGCTCTGGTTCACGCTTCCGGCATATCTGGCCTACGCGCTCGGGATGGTGGTGCTCCGTCCGCTGCAGCGGACCTCGGCGCACGTGATCGATCTTGAGACGATGGAGACGCTCGGACGAAAGGAGCGCGATTTTTTCCCGACCATGGTGCTGCGCGACGTGGCGCTCGGATTCTGGCGGATCGCGTCGCTCGCGATCCTTGCTCTGGTGATGGCCGTCGTCGGCGAGGGGGAGGGTGCGATCCGTGCGTGTTTCGTAGTACTCGCGCTTTCGTACGTGATCCAGTACCTCGGCGCCCGCGCGATGACGAGGAAATAATTGGTATTCACTTGCACCTTGAGGCATCAGCAGAACAATGAGAGAATACATCCATGGGAAAAAGAGGTCCCGCACCGAAGGGAAAAGTGCAGATCAAATGGTCACCTTCATTTGCCTATGCAATCGGCCTTATTACGACGGACGGCAATCTCTCCTCCGATAAAAGGCATATAAGTTTTACATCCAAGGACCTTTTGTTGGCGAAGAATTTTTGTACAGCACTGAAAATTCCATGCAAAATTTCTCAAAAGGCCAGAGCTCGTGGGCAGGAAAAGATCTATTACGTCGTTCAGTTCAGTGATGTCGTCTTCTA
Source organism: Minisyncoccota bacterium (assembly GCA_035457505.1). Classification (GTDB taxonomy): domain Bacteria; phylum Patescibacteriota; class Minisyncoccia; order Phycocordibacterales; family UBA6899; genus DATIBL01. The sequence continues at coordinate 4,448 of DATIBL010000048.1, forward strand.
TCAATTTCTTGTTTCAATCGGCTTGATGCCCAGAAAATCAAAGGTGATGAAAGAGATAAAGATCCCGGACGCGTACGCTCGCGATTTTCTCAGGGGGCATTTTGATGGCGATGGCACTCTGTATGCGTATGTTGATAAGCGATGGAAGAATAGCTATATGTTCTACACCGCTTTCGTGTCTGCGAGCGAAGAGCATATTCTTTGGATTCGGGATCTTATCCGACGGAGACTCGGAGCCAAGGGGCATATAAGCAAGGCCAAACGGTCTAGTGTGTATCAATTAAGGTTCGGAAAAGGGGAGTCTTTGAAAATTTTTAAAAACATGTATTATGGCAGGGAAGTCATTTGTCTAACGAGGAAATATCGGAAATTCTCGTCTTTTCTTCGGAAAAAGTGACTTCGCCTTGAAAATCTGTCCGGGTGGTGAAATTGGTAAACACGCATGCTTGAGGGGCATGTGCCGCGAGGCTTGGAGGTTCAAGTCCTCTCCCGGACACAAATACACAACAGCGGAGCGCGAGCTCCGCTGTTGTTTTGTATTTGCCGACCGGGAGAGGACTTGAAAGGCGCAGCGTTGTCGCGCGAGCACGCGCGACCGCGAGCCGGGATCGCGGACGTTTCTGAGCGACGGCGAGGAAACGATCCGTGATCAAGTCCTGGTTTCTCGAGGATCATAGACCTGCACGGCAACGCGAAAGCTCCGCTGTTGTTTTGTATTTGCCGACCGGGAGAGGACTTGAAAGGCGCAGCGTTGTCGCGCGAGCACGCGAGGGCTTGCACACTGGCAGGGTCCCATGTATCCTACC
>DATIBL010000049.1:0-6736 GCA_035457505.1 Minisyncoccota bacterium
TCATCCTTGTCGATCGCAAGTACGGTGATCACGACCTGAACCTCGTGGCGGATCCGTTGGTCGAAGAGCGGCCGGATAGTGCGATCAATAATACGCCCTGAAAGGATCGCTTCGTCGGACGGGCGTCCTTCGCGGCGGACAAAGCGGCTGCCGAGGATCTGTCCTGCGGCATAAAAGCGCTCCTCATAATCGACCGTGAGCGGAAAGAAATCTCCCCCTTCGCGCTTCTTTTTGGACATCACGGCCGTTGCGAGCACTGCGGTGTTGCCGTAGCGCACAATGACCGAGCCGTGGGCTTGATCCGCGAGATCGGTAAATTCCGCGACGAGCGGCTTGCCTCCGATCTCGATCGAAAACGTCTCCTTTTGCATGACGATACGCGTGAAGTGGCGTTCGGATTCTCGCATTGAAAATAGCTTTTCAATCCGATGATCCGCACGCCACGCCGAATAATGCGTCCACTATAGCAGACGAGTCCCGAAAGAAAAGACCGCCCCGAAGGGCGGTCCTGCGAATGGTTAGAGCGAAACGGCGCGGCGCGAACGCGGATCGCCTCCCTCCTCTGGTGTGTCGTCAGATTCTTGGCGGCCGCGCTGGCGATATCCGCCGCGGTAGCCGATGAGGTACGCCTCCGGGTCCGAGGAGAGATCGAAGAAATCATCTGCCGCCTCGCGCAGCTTCGAGGAGGTCGACTGTCCGAATGCGACAACCTCGACTTGGACGCCGGTATTGATGCGGAGATATTCGACGAGCGGCACGAAGTCGCCATCACCCGAGGCAATAATGACCGCATCGAGCTTCGGTGCGAGTGTGATCGCGTCGACGGCCAATCCGACGTCCCAGTCTGCCTTCTTGGCTCCGCCGTAGAATTCCTGGAGTTCTTTGACGCGCGTTTCGATCCCGATCTTTCCGAGCGCGTCGAAGAATGCCTGTTCCTCTCCGCTCTTGGTTGAGATCACATAGGCCATTGCGCGGATCAGCCGGCGTCCGGCGATAGCATCGCGCAGGATGCCCGAAAAATTAACGCGCGCGTTATCGAAAAGATGCTTCGCGCTGTGATACAGGTTTTGCGTGTCGATAAAAAGACCCACGCGCTGGTCGATGTGTTTGATTACTGCCATAGATGTTTATGATACCGCGCAATACGTGCGCGAACGAACGTGTTGAATAATTTCTGCCCTCGATGCGACTGCGAAATAGAGAACAAGGTCCTTCCGGACCCGTTCTGTTCGATTACTTGATCCCGAGCTTTTTGACGAGCGCGTTGTATTTCGACTCGTCCTTCTTCTTGAGATACTTCAAATGGGATCGTCGGTCGGAGACCATCTTCAGGAGGCCGCGGCGGGAATGGTGATCCTTTTTGTTCTCCTTCAGGTGCGCTGCGAGCTGGTTGATCTTCTGGCTCAACATTGCAACCTGAACCTCCGGAGAACCGGTATCAGAATCGTGCCGGGCGTATTTCCCGATAATCGTCTGCTTTTTCTTGGTCGTCAGCATGGGGCCGAGCGTAGCACGATACGGCAAAAAATGCAAGTACCGCCCTGATTCCCTATGCGTGGTGGGCAACTTCCCGATCCCGAAGAAAAGCCTCAAACATTTCGTCCTTTTCCTCCTCTTGGTCGACGATCTGGATGCCCAATTCGTGGAGTTTTTCGAGCTCCTCTTCTCTCACGACGCCCTCTGTTTCGGTGTCTTCGAGTGCAACCCGGCTAATATGGACAACGCCGGTACGGCCGAGGTCCGCGACATTGGTCGCGAAGAATGGAACGTTGGGTTTCTTCTCGTCCATGGATTTATTCGAGCGTTTCGGGGGCGGATTCGATCTGAATGCTCCCCCCTCGCTCGTTTCCGAGTTGCACAAGCCACTCCCGGGGGAATGAATTGTCGAACCCCTCTTCGGCGGCTTCGCTGATCGGAGCTACACTCTCCCAGAACTCTGGATTCGGTTTCGCCATGTTGTGGTATTTCTCGATGCTATTCGTTCACAATCTCGACTTTTTCGCCATTCCCGACGCGATGCTGCGCCAGTTCCTGAAGCTCTTGGGGGGTAAGCTCGTCAATGTCGATAAGTACGCGGATGCCATCTTTGAATTCTGCACTTGGTTCTGTGTCGCCAACATCTTCTGCTGCGTACTCAATGCCTTCTGAATCCGTGCCTTCAAAGGATGATCCCTCTACGTTCTCCTGATTATCTTCGTGGAAACTTCCTTCTGGTGAATACATCATACGTGATCGGAATACCTCAATGCTACCACTCGGTACGATGCGCGTGCAACAACATGTCCACAGCGTGCGGAACAGAATGCAGAGAAGCAAGGGGTGCGCGCTCATATATAATAGAGTAATGACGATCGCGGAGTGGAAACAAAGATTTCTTGAGTATATCGAGATCGAGAAAGGTCGCAGTGTGCGGACGGTCGAGAACTATGACCGATATCTTTCGCGGTTTATTGCTGCGGCAAAGGTGAGTGCTCCGTCCGATATCACCCCCGAGCGTGTGCGCGAGTTTCGTCTTTGGCTAAATCGGCAGGTTGTTCCGCAATCCAAATATTCTGCAACGCTGAAGAAGCGAACGCAGAATTACTATCTGATCGCGCTCCGGTCCTTTTTGCGGTACATGACGCGCGGCGGCGCGGCGGTGATGCCGCCCGATCAGATCGAGCTTGCGAAGACGCCGGAGCGCGAGCTCGATCTTATGACGACTGAGGAGCTGCGCCGTCTCATGGCAGCCCCTGAAGGCGATGGGCTTGCTGCGCTGCGCGACCGCGCGATCCTTGAGCTGCTTTTTTCGACAGGACTGCGTGTCTCTGAGCTTTGCTCCCTTGATCGGGATCTCGATCTCGCACGCGGCGAGTTTGCGATCCGCGGGAAGGGCGACAAGATCCGCGTGGTTTTTCTCTCGGATGCGGCGGTCGCTGCGATCACTCGATATCTTGAGAAGCGCGTTGATGTTGATCCTGCGCTGTTTATCCATATCGGACGAGGGGGTGCGGATGCTGCCGCAAAGATGGAAGGATCCCTGCGCCTTACGCCGCGATCGATCGAGCGGATGATCCGACACTTTGCGATCAAGGCGGGGATTTCAAAAAAAGTCACGCCGCACGTGATCCGGCACTCCTTTGCGACAGACCTGCTTTCGAATGGCGCTGACCTGCGAAGCGTTCAGGCATTGCTCGGACATGCGAACATCGCCACGACGCAGATCTATACGCACGTGACTGATGCCCGACTGCGCGAAATCCACAAAAAATTCCACGGACGTAAGGGTGATGCATAGGCGTGCTTCGCTGTGTGCGGCGGAGTACGAAAAAGCGCACGCATGAGAGCGTGCGCTTCAGCTAGAAGGAGCAGGTTGCGCGCATCTTCGCATATCCGCCGGCGAGTGGTACTGCAAGCGGGTGGCGTGGGTCGATCTCGCGAGCAAAGAGTTTTGCGGTACGGAATCCAGACGCGAAAGACGATCGGAGATTCTTGAGGACATTTGACTTGAGTCCATGCCGGAACCCCTCTTCGAAAAGCGGATGGAATTTTTCGGGGATCGTTGTCGGGATCGTGACGCCAAGCTCGGCGAGCGTGAAGCGCGACGCATAGGTGGCGAATTCGCGCGCGCCGCGCAGGGCAAGAAGATGCACTTTTGGGATCTTGATGTGCTCAGCCGCGCGTGACGCGCGTTCTGCTTGTTCGCGCCGTGCGCGCTCGACCGCACTTTCCAATGGCGATGCCTCAGGGGTGAGGGGCATAGGCACGCTCCTCCGCGCCTGGCGACGGCGCTTCTTTGCAGCACCTTCGATCGGGACGATAGGGCCTCCGGTCGTCGTCTTCTTCATGTTCGATCTCGGACAGGTTTCCATTTTTGATGCTACACCCGAGTGAGAAAAAAAGACAACCCGGCACTATGCCGGGTTCGGGGTCAGCTCCATGTGCTCGCCACGGGGGCGAGGGGCTCGTCGAGTTCTGCTGCAAGAATGATCTCCCTGCGGATCTCTTCGTCCGGATTGCGTCCGACTTCCGCCGGTGTCCGTCCGTCGAGCGACTCGTTCGGGCAGAAGAACCAGATCAGGATGTCCATGTCCGACGGGGGTGGATCTGCGTTTCGAAAGACCTTGATGCATGTCGCGATGTTTCGATACATCATGCCGCGCGCATCGCACTGGAAGTTCGGGTAGAGTGTTTCCTTGAAATACGGGATCGCAAGAGGCGCGATGTCCTTAAGGGTCGGGTCGGTGTTCGGCGTCGGACGCACCCTCATAAACTCCAGCTGGCTGTGGTGTTTCACAGAACGTGCTCTTTGGTTTCCGAAGTCAGGCTATGCTTTTGGTTAAAAAAATCAAGCGTCCGTGGAATGCTGGTCATCGTGAAACACAAACCCCGCATTGAAGCGGGGTGTTTCACTGAGGATGTCTAGGGTCCGCCCTGTGCTTGAATCTGGGAAGCATGTCTTTTTGCGGCGGGAAAAAGATCCGGCGATGATGTTCCGACCAGGTCGACAGGTTGAGCGCTCCCGAGGAGTACTGGATTCGGCGTGTGAAACCAGTTCACGATATCTTGGTCCGAAAGGCCGATCGATCGGAAGAGTTCGATCACCTGCGCCACATCGCCGCGGACGCGATAGCGGTGAAACTGAAAGACGGGGTAGCGTTTGACCGCAGCACCTCCGAGAATGACCACAAGCTCAAGGGGCTCGATCGTTACCAGAACACCATTCACGCGCTTGTAATACGGCTGTGGCGGCGTCCCTGAATGGGCGATAGCCATGATATTTCCAATGGACTCCTAGAACTACGATAAAGAAGGTTCGCGGCTCGCGCAAGCGTCGACGGAATGCACGCATCCCGTATACTGTGTTTCATATGAAACTTGTTTCATGGAACGTGAACGGTCTCCGCGCCGTCGAGCGGAAAGGCTTCTTGGATTGGTTTCACGCAACCTCTCCGGATATTCTATGTTTGCAGGAAACGAAGGCGGAAGTCGGTCAGCTCTCGGACGCGGTGAAACAGCCGGAGGGGTTTCACGCGTATTTTTCTTCCTCGCGCGTCAAGAAAGGATATAGCGGCGTTGCGCTCTACACAAAGGAGAAACCTGAGCGGGTGGAACATGGAATGGGGGTGGCGCGTTTCGACGACGAGGGGCGCATCGTGGTCGGGCATTTCAAGGACTTTGTCCTATTGAATATCTATTTTCCAAATGGCGGCGGGGGGCCGGAGCGCCTTGCGTATAAGCTCGATTTTTACGACACGTTCCTTTCGCATATTGAGCGGATCCGAAAGCACGGGAAGCCGATCATCTTTTGCGGCGATGTAAACACTGCGCATGAGGAGATTGATCTCGCTCGTCCGAAGGAGAACGAAAAGAACACCGGGTTTCTCCCTGAGGAGCGCGCGTGGATCGATGAGGTTGTGTATCACGGATATGTCGATACGTTCCGGCATTTTCATCCGAACAAGGTCGGCGCCTATTCGTACTGGGATATGAAAACGCATGCGCGCGAGCGCAACGTCGGATGGCGGATCGATTACTTTTTCGTGTCGTCGGATCTCCTCCCTCGAGTAAAAAACGCAGGGATCAATGTGAATGTCGAAGGGAGCGATCACTGCCCGATCTGGATCACCATCGAGAAATGAAAATCGGCCGCCATACATGAAGTATGACGGCCGAGGAATTCAGAGAAGATCAATCCCCTTCCATGCGCCGATCTGGATGACCGGGATCATCAGACTACGCCACACATTCTTTGGGATCGCATTGCGCGCCGCTTCGATCGTACCGCGCTGGCGTACGACTTGCTTGAGCGGTTCCGGCATCGCATCGCCGAGCATCTCTTCAGCGTAGACGATCGCGGTTGCAAGCACGAGCGCTTGCGATGCGGGAAGCTTCAAGAGACCAGTCCTGCTGTTGCGATCCGAAGAAACAAGTTCTGCGACGCTCTTGACCGAACGTTCGCCGGCCTCCCCGCGCAGACCCTCTGCGTACTTGAGTGGCTCTTCGATGATCGCGAGGAAGCAGACGTCGGCGCACATACGTCCGCGGCGCATGCGCGGATGGCGCGTCCCCTCTTCCGTGATCGTTCGAACGCCGAAGAGCAGAAGGTCGGATTCCCCGTGTTCGATCTTGAGTTCCTCGAGAACTTCGCGCACCGCACATTCCCGGATTGACTCTGCGGCAAGATCGTCTTCCGGTGGATCATCGCGAATGTCCGGAGCGACTTGGCCTCCGCCCATCACGAACTCTGTCCGTTCGCGACCGTCTTTCGCGACGGCAATCCCGTATTGCGTGCCGAGTTCTCCGCCATCGATCTCGTGCGCAATGGTGACGACGCGCGCGCTCGTGGCAATGATGTGATGTTCGTCCCCTCCCTTTCCATAGAGGTTCAGACAATCGATTTCTGGTGGGGGCGACACGGGATATTCGTATTCGTTCTTCCAGGGCGGAGCCCCGCATTCATGTGCCGCGTAGTACGCACCTGTTTCTATGAGCTTCAAAAGCTGTGCCCGTCTATCGAGGTCACCCATGTCAATCTCCTTCGTGTTGATATGCGATCCTTCTCCGAATTGGCTATGAACCGCTAAAAACTATATTCGATATATTTGGTAAAATGTCAATACCCCGTCAGGGTTTTAAAAAAAGAATCACCCCGAGGGCGGCCATGAGCTCGCGGCTCGGCGCGAGCGAAATTTGCCTGCATGTGCTAGCGGACGCCGTACTTCTTTCGAATCGCGCCGACCTCGGCGGCCTCCTT
>DATIBL010000050.1:0-6930 GCA_035457505.1 Minisyncoccota bacterium
CTCACCGCAAATCTACAGTCCAAGCGGGATGTCGAATATGCGACCGCGTCTTTCGGTCAGGGAATCGCTGTGACGCCCGTCAATGTGACAGTGGCGCTCGCATCGCTTGGCAACGGAGGATATCTGGTCACCCCCTACGTGCTTGATGAGATCCGCTACGAATCCGGGCGCATCCGAGAGACAGTCCCGAATCCCGGCGAGCAGATCCTCAAGAAGGAAACGTCCGACGAGATCTCGCGGATGCTGGTCAAAGTCGTGGACACTGCGCTCTTGAACGGAAGCGTCAAAGTACCCGAATATTCGATTGCCGCCAAAACGGGAACTGCGCAGATGGCCCGCCCGCGGACGGAAGGCGGCGGATACTACGACGATCGCTATCTCCACACCTTCTTTGGCTATTTTCCTGCCTATGACCCAAAATTCATCGTTTTTCTCTATACCGAGAATCCAAAAGACGCCACATTTGCCTCACATACCCTGACCCATCCGTTCATGCGAACTGCCAAATTTTTGCTACACTACTATGAGATTCCGCCGGACCGCGATCCGAACGCGTCTCCCGGATTCTCGCGACTCGACCCATGATCAAAGACCTCCTCCGATCTCTCGTGATACGGCTCCTCGAACGTGAAGCGCGCGCAGCGCTTCTTCGCCATACGCCGTTCGTGATCGCAGTGACCGGCTCAGTTGGGAAGACCACGACGAAAGATCTCATTGCGGCAGTGCTCGAGAAGTCTACGCGGCTGCGCAAGAGCATGAAGAGTTTCAATAGCGAGATCGGCCTCCCGCTCTCCGTGCTCGGCCTTCCGAACGCCTGGTCGAGTCCGATCGGCTGGATCAAGAATCTCTGGCTGGGCTTCAAGGCTTCTCGAGGAGGCGAGTTTCCGGAGACGCTTGTGCTCGAGATCGGCGCAGATCATCCCGGCGACATCGGACACGCCATGTCGTGGATCGCTCCGGATATTGCCGTCGTCACGCGGCTTCCCGAGCGGCCGGTGCATGTCGAATTCTTTTCCTCACCCGAGGAAGTGCGCGAGGAAAAGGCAAAGCTCGTTGTGGGCCTCAAAGACAACGGCGTGTTTGTCGGCAATGGAGATGATGCTGCTGTGCTTGGGCTCCGCACGCGGACCAAAGCGCGGATGATCACCTACGGTATGCGCGAGGGCGTGATGATGCGCTCTCCCTCCGCCGAGATCCTCTACGAGATCGACCCGGAGACGAAACGCCGTGTTCCTGTCGGAATGGGATTTCGCATCGATTGGTCTGGCGGAAGCTACCCGATCCGACTGTATGGCGTTGTGGGAGAGCAGGGTGTTATGGCAGCACTGGCAGCGCTTGCGGTGGGTGTTGCGCGAAATACGCATATGCTCGATATGATCGATGCACTCGGCGCGTTCTCGTTTCCGCCAGGCCGCATGCGGCTCATCCCCGGAAAGAATCATTCCATTTTGATCGATGACACATACAACGCCTCTCCGGTCGCGATGGCAGAGGCGATTGAGACGCTCGCGCGGGTGGACGTTGCAGGCCCGGCGGGTCCATCGCGTCGTATCGCCGTCCTTGGTGACATGCTTGAGCTCGGAAAATATAGCGAAGAGGAGCACCGCAAGATCGGCAAGCTTCTTGCGCTCCGACGGATCGACATGCTGGTCGCAGTGGGGAAGCGGGCCGCATGGATCGCTGAGGCGGCACGCGAAGAGGGGATGCTCCGCGGGGCGATCTATCACTGTATGGACTCCGTCGAGGCAGGTGAATGGCTTGCGGCGCGCGTAGAGACGGGCGATGCGATCCTCTTGAAAGGCTCCCAAGGCTCCGGCCCCGATCTGATCCGCATGGAACGAGCAACACGCAAACTCATGAATGATCCAGGCCGCGCTCACGAGCTTCTTGTACGGCAAGAAGATGAGTGGCAGACGCATTGATGTACGGTCACCTATGGAGATTCTCGACGACAGCTACGCAGCGTTCAACCTGATCGAAGGGCTATTCTGGATCATTCTCGGACTGGTCGCGTTTGGGGTATCGTCGCGCATCCCTCACGAGCTCCGACGGTTTGCACACGTCCAGGCTGCGAATCTTGGTGTTTTCGGCGTGAGCGATATTGTGGAAGCGCTTGCGGGGAGCTTTTTCGAGCCCGGCATGGAATGGCTCTTCGCGTGGAAGGCGATCAATGTAATCCTTCTCGTCGCAGCGATTCCCTGGTATCTCTGGATCCGCTTCGCTCTGCGCCCGATTCTGCCTCCGGCCTCGGAGGTTCATGAGCGCGAGGAGTCTGGAGTGGGCGAAGAAAAATAAAGAACCGTTCGCCTCAGGTGAGAGCGAACGGTCGGTGATGGTTCTCCGGCATTAGTGGATGAAGGAGGAGCGGCCTTCGTGCGATTTGAGGGTTTCGTCGGCCTCGGTCACGATCTTGTCGAGGCGATCCAGGAGACCGCTTGCGACGAACGGACGCTCGGTGTCGTTTGCGCGATAGTACTTCTCGAAATACAGAGTCCGATCTTCCGGATTGAGTGCGAGCCAGATACGGTCGTGGAAAAAAGCGGCGTACGCCTTTGGATCACAGAGCATTGCGAAAAATTCTTCATCGCGCGGTTCGCCCTCCGCCTGGTGCGCCTTTTCGATCGCAAGGATCTGTCTGCGGACATCTTCACGCAAGAGCTCCATGATGCTGCTCTCGCCTTCCAGGGTGATGGTCATGATGCGCTCTCGGCGCTTCCACTCTGAAACTACCGCTTGGCGCATGCGGCGTCAAACAAAAACCCGCCCGGAGGGGCGGATCAGATCGCTTAGAGCGCGGCGAGATTATTGAGTCGGTACGCGATCCGCAGGAAACGGATCTCCTTCCAGATCTCCGGTTTCCGGAGCATGATCCGGAGTCCGCTTCGGAAGGCTGCAGCATCAAGCGGGATCGCCGACATCCGCTCGGCAACATAGCCTTCTAGGACACGGACTTGTTCGGAGCGGTGGTCTGCCATCCACTGGATAAAGAGGATCAGATACCGGACGTTTTCCGGAAGGGTGACGAATTCTGCGTACTCCTGTTCGAGCGCCGCGCGGGCGGGGTGGTCGTCCGGAAGACTGGCAACGCCGCGTCGAGCGACGGCAAGCGAGTGCGGCTCAAGATAGGCGACAAAATCGTCAAAGAGCGGAACCCCGGTTCGATAATCGATTCCGGCAAAGAACTCATGCATGGCGATACTCCGTGAGGGACCTTCCGCCTATGATACGCACTGCTGGCTCGGTCGCAAGTTCCTGACCCGTGTGAGAGGGAGGTCAGCATACAAAAAACTCCCTTCTGGTGAGGAGGGGAGTCGTACTGGCTTAGTGCTTCGGCATGAAAGACTCATCTGCGAGTGCTTGCTCCATGCGTTTTTTGAAGGCGCCTCCGGCGACGAAGGCGCAGGCAAGCTTCGTAAGATTGCTCTCTGGGATTTTCCTGATCGCGTTGAAAAGAAAGTCTCGTTCGTCCGGCGAGAACATCATCCAGATCGAAGTAAATTTCTTCTCCCACTCTGCGTCGACAGTGAGGCACCTGAGACTCGGATGAGTCGGATTCAGTTCGAGAAATTCGCGGCAGTTCGAAAGAAGATACTCCCGCACCGCGCCTTTGAAGGCGCAAAATTTTGGATCGTTCTCGGTCATGAGATCGCTCCCGATTCATCTCCGGATATGCTACGTCTCTTGAGAAATGTGTGCAACAAAAAACCGGACCCACAAGCGGATCCGGAGGCAAGGCTAATGCATCTTTCTTGGCGTAGTAGCCGCACGCGCTTTTGCGCGATTGGCGATTGCGAGAAACGCTGTCATCATCCGCTCGCGCTCGGAATTGTCCATGGCTGTCCAGAGATATGCGAGCCGCTCGGCAAATTCCAACGGCTCGATCGTGGGAAGAACAGCAAATGCGCGTGAGGGCGGTTCGCGGTCGGAGGCGATGTCGCGGAGTTCTTTCCAGAGGTCTGTTCGGTCGACCGGAAGCAATCGGGCAAGATGCTCGAGGAAGTGCTGATGCCATGGGCGGCCGTCGTGCGCGCTGGTGATCGTCGGGTGTCCGGCAGGAAGTTTCGCAGCAAGGTGCCGCGAGAATGTTCGCGCCAAAAGGCGTGCGAGCCGCTCATGCGGCGTGCGATGCTGTTTCATGGGTTGATACGAAGAACGCGTTGCCACTCTCTATGGTTCCAGTCCGCGGGGGAGCGGTCAATGCTTGATGCCGCTCGAAGAGAATTCGAGGGATGGGGTTGACTTTGCAAATTCGTATTGCAGTATATGTCTGGAATTGGAGAAAGGGAAAAAATGGAGAAACTTGAGGAGCTCTTTGTCGCTGCTCTTGTCGATGTCGGCGTTGACGAGAGCGATCGAGCGGTCATCCTTCGCTATCTCTCGATTCTGCGAGATAAGGGAGAAATACATCAACAGCACTATGCGCACTCACTTCGAGTTGGCATGAAGTCTCGGGAGATCGCACGATTTGTGCATCACGAGGAACGTCCACTCTTGATTGCGGGAGCCTTTCACGATATCGGCAAGTGCCACATCTCTTGCGTGACCCTTGCAAGAACCGAAGTGTGGACAGCGGACGACCAGGATGCGATCGAGCAGCATGTCATGCAGGGACATACACTGCTCCGTGACCGCTTTGACCTCTCTGCGGAGATCCTTGTTTGGCATCATCGCTTTCAGTATCACGGATATCCGAAACAGATGCCCGATCATTTGCACGGGTACGCCGAGACCACGAAGCTTTTGATCGCCGAGTACGGAAGGATCGTTGCGCTCGCGGACGTGTACGATGCGCTTGGTCGTGTGAATAGTAGTTCCGGAGGAGTTCGCCTGTCAGGACAAGAAATTCGCAGGCAGATGCATGAATTGAACCGGGATCGCAGGCGGTTGATCGACGCTCTTTACGATGGCCGCGTGTTTTCGGAAAACGACCGGAGAGAATAATACAGAAACTCAAACACAGCGTATCATACACGATCCGCTGTTTTTTGTGGCGTATTTTCGAAAGTTGGCGTAACCTAGGATAGTATGGCGATGCTTCGTTTTTTGACCAATTGGGCTCTTCCGATCGCCGCGATCGTCGTTGCGACCGTCTATGCGGTCTATTTTGGGCGCGGATTTGAGTTTTGGGATCAGATCCTTGCGACCGTCCTTTCGCTCATCGCCGGTATTCCGTTCGCGCTCTGGATCGATCGCCTGATCAAGATCCGCGAAGGCCGCGAGCAGGCGCTTGCCGATCGCAAGAAAGAAGAGGAGATCCTCGACTTCATTCTCGAAGAGCTCGAGCTCAACGAATCGCTCCTGAAGAAAGGCCGCAACATCAGTGCCGTGGGATTCCACCCGCTCGAAACCGCGATGTGGGAAGTGCTCAAGGCATCTGGCGACCTGAGCTATATCGAAGACATTGCGATCCTGCACGAGATCACCTCGGCATACGAGGATATCCTCAAGATCAAGCACTTCGAGGAAGAAGCGCTCGACGACTGGAACGAATACAATCGCGCCCTCGAGCGCGACTCCACCTGGAAGATCCAGACCATGCGTGCTCGCGAATTCGACTCCTCCATGCTCTCCGCGATCACCGAGGCCCGCCAAAGCATCATGAAGCGCAAAACCGAACTCGCGCATCTTCTGAGAGGGGAGTAGATCTAGTTTGGCTGCAAGTTGTTCCAAAAAGTCCTGCTTTGTGACCCGTATTATGCTGGGAAAACCGAGGAAAGCGTGCTAGCTTTTACCTATCCTCCATGATTTTTATAGTTGGCATAGACCATAAAATTCAACACGACGGACGCGGCTCTGCTTCGCCAGAAAACAGAAAGCTATTCGCATCTTACATTTCTGAGCAGGTTACAAGTTTGGATATAAACATTTTAGTGGAGGAGATGAACGAAGAGGCACTGCAAATGTCTTTTGCAAAAAATTGTGTTGTTAGGAACGTTGCTGCGAGCTTTGGTCTTCCTCACATATTCTGCGAGCCGGGACGACAAGATCGCAAAAGTCTGGGTGTTCCTTCGGCATCAGAAATAGCTGAAAAGGCTGGTGTGAAGTTTTATGCACAAGGTAGCGCAGAGCAGAAGCTTATTTCAGATGAAGAGAAAAAATACTTCAGTATTAGGGAGAACTTTTGGCTGGACGAGATTAGGGAGTTTCTTGGGAAAACCATATTGATAGTGGTTGGGGCGGCTCACACTGAGACTTTCCCTTTGTTGTTAAAAGCGGAAAATATCGAATATGAAACCCTCTCCGCTAATTGGTGTCTTGAAAGCCTTGCCTAAGTTTTATGAAAACAGAAAATATTTATACAAACGCCGAATCAATTAAGTTTAACTACAGCAACGAAGACCTGCTGCTTTTTAATGACGACCAAAAACGACACCAGAAAAATATTGAAGAATTTTATATTAAGCTTCGCGCAAGGTGTCTCAGTGAGGTTGAAATCCCGATCTCTGCTTCGCATAAGGTGTGGATCACTTCCCGCGTAAACCAGCACGTTACGAGCTCGCTAATGAGACTGCTATATCTTGCAGAGTCATATTGTGACTCGGCGCTTAAGTTCAATGCCGCAGGGTGTGCAGTAACCATTAAGGCCATGCTAGAGATACCCTTTCATTTGGGATACTTAACATGGATATTGGATCAGCAGCAGACGTTTGGGGGAATAAGGGCAGAACTTGGGAAAATAGCTTTCGGCGAAAAAGATCCTGCCTCTAAACTAACGGGGCGGAGTAAGATTTCTCAGAAGGTTTTTCACCAACGAGCAGATGAAATGATGAAAAAATTCTTTCAAAGTAAACCCTCTGATATAAAAATATTCGAGACCATATACAAGGAAGCCAATGCGACTGGGCACCATAACTCTGAGGGTAGAATGCTTGTGGGCTGGAAGAATGATGATACGTGGCGAGCCAAAGACAGAAAAGAGGCTTTTGTCTT
>DATIBL010000051.1:0-9323 GCA_035457505.1 Minisyncoccota bacterium
GCGATGCTTCAGACTCGTGAGATCTTCGGTGATATCGTGCACCTTCTTCTCGATCGTGCGCGGCGTGATGCCATGCGCCGTGTTGTATGCAATCTGCCGCGCGCGACGGCGCTCGGTCTCTCCGATCGCATTGGTGAGCGAATCGGTCATAGTGTCGGCATAGAGGATCACGCGCCCGGCGGCGTTGCGAGCCGCTCGTCCGATCGTCTGAATGAGCGACGTTTCTGAGCGGAGAAATCCTTCCTTGTCTGCATCGAGAATCGCCACGAGCGTCACCTCCGGCAGATCGAGCCCTTCGCGAAGGAGATTGACCCCGACGAGCACATCAAACGTCCCTTTGCGGAATTCAGTCAGGATCTGGATGCGCTCCATCGTCTTCACTTCGCTGTGCAGATACTCCGCCTTGATCTTCCGCTCCTTGAGATACGTCGCGAGATCTTCCGCCATGCGCTTGGTGAGCGTGGTCACAAGAATACGCTCGTTACGCCCGGCAACAATCTTGGCTTCATCGAGAAAATCGAGCACTTGCCCCTGATGGCCCTCTTTTTCGAGGATCGGCCGCACTTCGATCTTTGGATCAACCAGTCCCGTCGGACGGATCACCTGTTCGACGATCTGCTCGCTCTCCTCGCGCTCAAACACTGCTGGCGTCGCGGAAGTATAGATCACCGGACCTACGCGCTCTTCCCACTCGGGAAATTTGAGCGGGCGATTGTCTGCCGCGCTCGGCAGCCGGAATCCGTGTTCGATCAGCGTCTTCTTGCGCGACGCATCGCCGGCAAACATTCCGCGCAGCTGCGGCAGCGTCACATGCGACTCGTCGATCACCGTGAGAAAATCAGGCGTTCCATCGGGAAGGTGCGGGAAATATGAAAGCAGCGTATCCGGCGGCTGACCCGGTGCCTTGCCGGAAAAATGCCGCGAATAGTTCTCGATACCGCTCGCATAGCCGACTTCCGCGATCATTGCCAGGTCGTAGTTCGTGCGTCGCTTCAAACGCTCCGCTTCGAGGATCTTTCCGCCGCGATCGAGTTCGGCAAGGCGCTCCGTCAGCTCAGCGCGGATCGACGCGATTGCCCGTGCACGGTCGTCCTTGTCGCTAATGAAGTGCTTCGCGGGAAAAATGAAGACCTGCTCTTCGTCCCCGAGGATCGCGCTCGTCATCGGATCAACGCGGAGAATGCGCTCGATCGTATTACCAGAGAGTTCGAGCCGATACACGACCATCTCGCCCGCCGGCATGATCTCCACTGCGTTTCCAAGCGCGCGAAATGTTCCCGGCGTCAGATCAGCATTGGTTCGTTCGAAGTGGATCGCGACAAGGGATCGCAGGATCTCGTTTCGCGGCGTGCTCTGTCCGCGCGAAAGCCGCAGATTGACCTTGAGATATTCTTCCGGCGATCCGAGACCGTAGATGCAAGACACCGATGCCACAATGATCACATCGCGCCGCGAAAGCAGCGCCTGTGTGGACGCGTGCCGCAAGCGATCGATCTCTTCGTTGATCTGCGCGTCCTTTTCGATATACGTGTCGGTCGTCGGAAGATACGCCTCCGGTTGATAGTAATCGTAGTAGGAAACGAAATAATGCACCGCGTTGTTGGGGAAAAATTCGCGATACTCCTGCGCGAGCTGTGCGGCGAGCGTCTTGTTGTGCGCAACAACCAGAGTCGGCTTCCCATACGCGGCAATGACGTTCGCCATCGTGAATGTCTTTCCAGATCCGGTCACACCAAGCAGCGTCTGCCGGCGCATCCCTTTTGTGAGGCCGCGCGAAAGCAAAGCGATCGCCTCCGGCTGATCGCCCGCCGGTTTCCATCCGTCGCGCAAGGTGAATCCGCTCATATATTGACGGATCATATATGATGTTTCTTCATTGGTAAAGGAGCTTTTGCCGCAGTGCTATACTGGATACAGATTCAGGTATCAGAGAACATCATGAGCAAATGCGGAAGGGTTGTTTTTGATCGAAAGTGTCGCGGGACTGTCAGTCTTGGATCGTGCGCACTTCCGCAGGGTCATATGGAGCCATGCCTCACACAGAAACAGCTCGATGAACAAGGGGAACATCATCCCCCTCTTATCGGAGATGGCTACGACCTTACGGGGATCGAACACAGGAATACAGCGACATCGAGAGGGTCTGAACCGGCGCCAAAAATCGAGAACGATGACGACCTTTTCGGCGATGGATTCAAACCCGCGAGAGATATCATATAGATGACGGTAATGCGCCCATTTCGGGCGCATTTTGCAATACCTATCGCCTTGAGACGAAAGGCGGCCTTTCAGGCGAAACGGCTCATTTCCCTCGAAATGAGCCGTTTAGAGGACTCAACGATCGATCAAATCGATGAATCACGATGAAACTCAAGAAACGGAAGATGTCTCATTGGGCCTGGTGGGCAGGACAGAATAAGCCATTGACATATGTATAAATTATATGTATTATGTACTCGGTATCAACCCGTCGTGTAAGGAGGCGTTCCTTTATGCAATACGAATTGAATTGGGTCTATTTCGCTCTTGCGGCGGGATGTTTCTACGTTGATGTACTTCTGGCGCGACCAGGCAGCTTGAGGGGTTGGCGAGGACTTGCGCGAGCGATCGCAGAAATGTGCGGTGTCGCATTTACATGCGCTGCGTTTGGCACAAGTCTGAATACCACTCTGAACCTGATTGCGGCCATCGGCGCCGTGCGAGTCATCTGCGCGATCTGGCCGCCAAAGCACGAGGCATAGAAAATCCACCAAACGGCTCCATCTGAGATGGAGCCGTTATATTTTTCATGAAATATTTGTCCTCTTTTGATCAACCATTCATCGCGAGCACCTCCTGCTTCAACTCCTCGAAGCGCCCATTGAGGAGCGCCTGGCGCAGTCGTCCGACCAGATGGATCAGAAAATAGAGATTGTGGATCGAAGCAAGCGTTCCCGCGAGCATTTCATCGGCACGGAAGAGATGCGCAAGATACGCTCGCGTGAAATGTGCGCAAGTGTAACACGCGCAGTTTATTTCGATCGGTCCGAGATCACGCACGTAGGCCGCGTTCGTAATATTCAGTCTCCCCTCTGCTGTATAGAGCGCGCCGTTGCGCCCGAGTCGAGTCGGAGCAACGCAGTCAAACGTGTCGACGCCATTCTCGATGCCGAGCACAAGATCGATCGGTTCCCCGATGCCAAGCAGATGTCGCGGCTTCTCCGCCGGAAGGATCGTATTCACCCAGCGCACCGCGGTCCCGATGTCTTCCTTCGTAAACGACCCGCCGATGCCATAGCCATCGAAATCCATCGCACCAAGTATTCGTGCGCTCTCTTCGCGGAGATCCTGAAACGCGCCGCCTTGGACGACACCAAAGAGTGCTTGCATGGTGCCCGTCGCCTCGGAAACGCCGAGACGCCCGTGTTCGTCGAGCGAGCGCTTCGCCCAAGCGTGTGTCCGATCGAGTGCCTCGCGCTGATACTCGGGAGAATCGTGCGGCGAGGTACATTCGTCGAACGCAAAGAGGATGTCCGCGCCGAGATCATGCTGAATCGCCATAGAGCGCTCTGGAGTCAGCCGCTGCGGCGACCCGTCGATGTGCGACTTGAATGTGACGCCGTCTTCGTCAACCTTCGCGGGCGCAGCATGCGACTGCTTCTGTCTGCGTCCGTCCGTTCCACTCACTGCATTCGCGCCCTCCTTCGCGACCTTGGTGACCCCGCCGCCGAACGCGCTCCCAAGCGAGAAGACCTGGAATCCGCCGGAGTCGGTGAACGTCGGTCCATCCCAGTGCATGAACTTTGCAAAACCTCCTGCATCGCGTACGAGCTCTGCGCCGGGTTCAAGCATCAAATGATATGTATTCGCGAGAACCGCCGATGCGCCAAGCTCGCGCACCATCTCCGGTGTAAGCGCTTTCACTGTCGCCTTCGTTCCCACGGCAATGAACGCCGGAGTCGGAATATCCCCGTGCGGCGTATGTATCGTCCCCGCGCGTGCAAGCCCGGGGCCAGATCGCTCGATCGAAAATCCGAATCGTTCGGTCATAGAAACGACTATAGCACGACAGTATGAAAAAACGCCCATCCGAAGATGAGCGCTAGTTGGTGAAGGCTAGGACTAGCCCTTGGTCTTCAGGAGTTCGGCGAATCGTTGAAGGAATGCAGCATCCGCCTCCTCGGAATTCACAAGTAGCAACATACTTTTTTGCTCAGCTGCTGGTGGATTCGAATATGCTTCGTAGAGTACACGGTGCCGTTCGAAAACATCCAGAGATTGGTACACGCCCTTCCCCATCAGATTAGATATTTCGGGCGGAGTTGGTGCATCCCAATATGTCGACACCAGTTCATCGCGAGGTGGAATTTGCTCCTTGATGATCGCTGCATATTCCACGTGATCCTGCCGCTCGACGATCCCCTCGATCAAGGCAACCGTCTCCGGCGTCGCATGGAATGCGTGATAGTCGTTATTATGCGGAAATGACCGCCCAAGCCCATAAAGATGGGCAAAGATTGAAGTAGGCATGCCCACCCCTCCAGGAGTGGCCACCTGCACATCAATCTCCATGATTCCACCATGAGGCCTTGGTACTCCAACGACCTTCCAAAGTCGAGAATAAAGCCTGCCGTCAGAGGGATGACGTCCCAGTGTCACGTACTCCTCCCCCACGCGGATATCCGCGAGCGTGAGCGGCTTCGGGAGCCCGCTCTGCTCCGGGGTCGGTGCTGCAGTGGCCTGACCAGAACCTTCTTGTTTTCCCCAGGACTTCGGATCGTCCGCAAGACGTTTCTTCATTTCGCCTTCTCCTTTGAATGTAGCGCTCTCAAGCGCGGGACAAGAAACTCAGCATATTATATCAGGTTTGTGGCTGTTGTCAACTTAGGGCGTTCACTGATTGAGATGGTAGTATTGGCGTGGAGCAGCTCCAACACACACCCATGAAGCAATATCTCGATCTTCTCAAGCACATCCAGACGCACGGCGTCACAAAAACCGATCGCACCGGCACGGGCACCAAAAGCGTGTTCGGATATCAAATGCGCTTCGATCTCGCCGAGGGCTTTCCCCTGCTCACAACGAAGAAAGTCTTCACACGTGGGATCATCCATGAGCTGCTTTGGTTCCTCGCCGGAGATACCAACATCAAATATCTCAAGGACAACAACGTCACGATCTGGGACGAATGGGCCGACGCGAACGGCGACCTCGGCCCCGTCTACGGCAAGCAGTGGCGCTCTTGGGCTGCGCCAGACGGCCGCACGATCGATCAGATCGCAAATGTCGTCGCAATGATCAAGAAGAATCCCGACTCGCGCCGGCTCATCGTAAGCGCGTGGAATCCCGCGGACGTCGACAAGATGGCGCTTCCGCCCTGCCACTGTCTGTTCCAGTTCTATGTGGCGGACGGCAAGCTTTCCTGCCAGCTTTATCAGCGCAGTTGCGACACGTTCCTCGGCGTACCCTTCAACATCGCCTCGTATGCACTCCTTACGATGATGATCGCGCAGGTCACCGGCCTGAAAGTCGGTGAATTCGTTTGGACCGGTGGCGACGTGCATCTGTATTTGAACCACCTCGACCAAGCAGCGCTTCAGCTCACCCGCGAGCCGCGCACGCTCCCGACCATGAAGCTCAATCCGAATGTGACCGACATCTTCGCGTTCACGATCGACGACTTCACGCTCGAGGGATACGACCCGCATCCCAAGATCGACGCACCCATCGCCGTATGACAAACATGGAGACCCCTGCAATGCGAAAGATCACGCTTGTTGCTGCCATGGCCAAAGATCGCTTGATCGGAGCCAAAGGCAAGATTCCCTGGGCGGGAGCACTCCCCCGCGATATGGAACATTTCCGCGCGATCACGATGGGTCACGCGCTCATCATGGGACGCACAACCTGGGACTCTATCCCCGAACGGTTTCGACCGCTGCCCGGACGGATCAACATCGTCATGTCGCGAGATACCGATTTTGCCGCAAAGGGCGCGCTGATCGCTCGCGATATCGACGAGGCACTCGCGCTTACGGAGGGCAAGGATGTCATGGTCATCGGTGGTGCGCAGATCTATGCGCTGTTTCTTCCGATCGCGACACATCTCGAACTGACGATCGTCGGCGGGAAATTCGCAGGTGATGCATATTTTCCTCCGTTTGAGGGAGCCGATTGGCAAACCACCGAAGAGGTCGCCCATCCGGCAAAAGGACGCGATGCCTTTCCGATGACGTTTCTTTCGCTCGTGCGCAAGGAAGCGCCGGAATCAGCTACGGCATCCGAGACGACGAGGCTCTAGACATCAAACCCAAAGCCCCGCAGATGCGGGGCTTTTTGCACTTTGTCTATCAGAGAGGAAATCGACTCTACGCGGTCTTTTGGTTCAAAAACGCGACCGCGCCATGCAACCCGCCGATATCCTCGAGCGAGGAGTGCACGATCACCGGAAGCTCGGGATACACATGAAGAATTCCGCGGAGATATGCCTCGACGCGCGGGACCGGAATGCCGATCTTTTTCATCATCGACCCGCCGAGTACGACCGCGTCGGGCGACCAGTGCACGATCGTGTTATTGAGACCGAATGCGAGCAATCGCGCCATCTCGTCCCAAAACGCTTCATCCGTGATCTCATAAGGTTTTTTGCCATAGCGGTCCGACACTGCCGTTCCGGAAACGTATCCCTCAAGATCGAGTCCGTATCCGCCGACTGAGCTCTGATGCAGCGCGCCGCCCGCATCGATAATCTGATGTCCCGGCTCGAATCCAATCGCAGCGACATCGATCTTTCCATCCACGATTCGCACGCCGCCGACGCCGGTTGATACGGTCATATACGCCACAATGCGATGTCCTTTTCCTGCTCCCGCTGTCGCCTCCCCGAGGCCGACGATCGCAGTATCGTTCTCGATATACACGGGCGCACCGAGCGCATCAGAGAGCGCCTTCGTGATCGGTTTGCCGTTCCAGCCAGAGAGATGCGGACCGTTGACGAAGGTCATGCGGTCGCGCGAGAGTGTTCCGGCGATCCCGCCCGCAGCGGCTTGAATCGCATCCGTCCCTGCAAGCTCGAGAGAAACTTCGCGGATTTTCGCCATCCCTTGGTCAAAATCCTTCGGAGTCTCGAAGATGCGCGGTTCTTCAAAAGTGGTCTTGTCGCGAGAGATTGCAAGTCGTGTGTTCGTTCCGCCGATATCGAAGAGAAGGTAGCTCATAGGAAGAGACAAAATGAAACAATAATGATGATGACGATTAGTCGCCGAGCCGCGTCCGCGTTTCTTTCTTGTATGCTTCCACGCTGGGCTGATCGAAGGCGTTCACATTGAGAAGCTCTGCGAGATACATCGTCTCAAGCATTTTCCACTGCATGAATGCTCCGATATCGTACGCACCCGCCTTTCCAAGATCGACATGGGCATACGGAAGCCGGAGCGATTGATATGCCGCCTCCGTACCACCGGCGATCGCTCGCATGATCTCCGCAGGCGATTTACCCTCGATTCCCGAGACGAGTCCGTGGAAGATCCCATCCGCAGGAACTTTGCGTGAAGTGGTCGGCGCGGTCGTCACAAGCGTGGTGAATTTGTCCTGCGGGCCGCCGAAGTAGAGCTGCGCCATCGAATGCAGGTCGGTCGATCCGATGGAGATGATCGGCGTGATCCCGATATGCATCACATTCCCCTGCCGGTCGCGCTCTTTTCCGATCGATTCGGCAAGCAGCTGGCGGTACCATTTTCCAAGCATCTCGAGCGAAGGATCAAAGAGAAACAGATTATGTACTGTGCATCCGCGTCGGAGCGCCTCTGCAAGCACGATTGCTCCGCGCATTGCCGGGTTTTCTTCCGGCGCCTCAAGCGTACAGCGCCTTGCCATCTCGGCACCACCCTTGCGAAAGGCATCGACATCGACCCCAGCAAGCGCGAGGGGAAAGATTCCGACCGATGAAAAAACTGAGTAGCGTCCGCCAACTGGCTTCGGAATCGGAAGCGCAGAGAGACCCAGCGTGTCTGCGCGCTTGGAGAGGAGCGACCCCGCGTCAGAGATGCACACGACTCGAGACTTCCACTGGGAGACAAAGCGTTTAGCAAACGGAGCGATCAAAATCTCCGCGTTCACGATGCTTTCAGTCGTAGTTCCCGACTTGCTCACCAAGATAAACAGCGCTTCGTCTGCATGATGAACCTGCGCTTCGATCAGATCAGCAACTTCCTCAACTCCGCGCTGATCAACAGTATCGGCAAAAAGAATCGTCGGCTGCTCAGTTTCGGGGATCACGCAAGCACGGCGCAAACCCGCAAGCACCGCCTGCGCCCCGAGATTGGACCCTCCGATACCGATCAAAACCACATACTTGAGCTGCTTGCTCCACAGCCGCGCTGCAGCCTCGCGCGCGAGAGCCGCATGAGCGTCGTCGCTCGGCAGCAGGACGGAGTCCTCGGGCATTTCATATCCTCGCTTCGCATGCAGCCGTTCGCGAAGCCGCGTCGCATATCCTGCGAGCTGAGCAGCACGATCGACGAGCGTTTCCTTATCGATCGCGAGATTGTGATAGGTGAATGTGAACGGATCGTTCATAGAGGGATGATGGGCGGGCGGGTCAGAGTCGATCAGGAATAGTGCGCGCGATGCCGAGCGACTGTACCTTCCGAAGATATTGGACCACGGTGCGGATATATTCTGCATGACTCCAGGTCAGCGGCCCCGCCGAGACCTGCGCGCCAGTGTATGGGTCGAGCTGCTCCGAAAGCACGCCGGACGGAAGCGCGTTGCGGCGCGCCCACTCGAGGATCTCGCGCACGCGATCGAGGTCGTGATCGTTCTTCGCTAGTGCGCAATAGTACTGTGCGAACCAGAGCGTGGTAATGAACCACGGGTTCCCGGGCACATCCTGGACGGTACGGTAGTATTGATCTCCTTCATAGCGCGCGATTCCGCCGACTGATGTGCGCACAGTGAGGCGATCTTTAGCAAGCTGCATAGCGCTTGCGATCCGAGGATCGTCAGGCGGCAGTACGCCGAACTGATAGATCCCGTACGCGCTTGATGCATCCATACCGAGGTCGTAGATCGTCTTGCCGTTCTTGTCGATATAGATTGCCTTATAAAAGGTACCATTCTCGGCATTATAGAGATGCTTCAAGATCGCGCGCTGCATCTCGGTCGCAACATGCTCAAAATTGTGCGAACCGCGTTCCTTCCCGAGAATCTCCGCAAACTTTGCGGCAGCCGTGAGTCCTGCGTAGACCGTTGCCGCGGTATAGGTATGCACGCCGAAACGCTCTTCCCAAAGATTGTAGGATGGTTTCGGCAGGCCAGTGTACGGATCGCGATACGATGCGAGA
>DATIBL010000052.1:0-7113 GCA_035457505.1 Minisyncoccota bacterium
TCAGCTTCGGGAGATCCGGCTCCGGGAAATACCGATAGTCGTTGGCATTTTCCTTGCGACGCTGCGCGAAGGTCTTTCCCGCGTTCTCGTCCCACCCGCGCGTCTCTTGTATGATCTTCTCTCCGCGCGCGAGTACTTCGGCATGCCGCTTCAACTCGAAGCGGATCGCATCGTGCACGGACTTGAACGAGTTCAAATTCTTGACTTCGACTTTGGTGCCAAATTCCTTGGTCTTCGAGATCGAGATGTTCGCCTCGACGCGCATCTGTCCTTTTTCCATGTTCGCCTCAGATGCACCGAGCGTACGGAGCAA
Organism: Minisyncoccota bacterium; assembly: GCA_035457505.1. Lineage (GTDB taxonomy): Bacteria > Patescibacteriota > Minisyncoccia > Phycocordibacterales > UBA6899 > DATIBL01. Next base: position 314 of record DATIBL010000052.1, read on the forward strand.
AAGCTGGAGTTCCTTTGCAAAACGGACCGCGGTGTCGGCATCATGGATGACCGGTTCCGTGACGAGCTCCATGAGCGGCACGCCCGCGCGATTGTAATCGACGAGCGTGTAGGCGCCGCGATCATGGCGCGACGATCCGGTATCCTCCTCGAGATGGATGCGCGTCAGATCGACTCCGCGGATCGATCCGCCCGAGACGATCGGGTATTTATATTGCGTGATCTGGTAGCCCTTCGGAATGTCGGGATAGAAATAGTTCTTGCGATCGAATTCGGTGAAATCCGCGATGGTCCCGCTCACCGCGTGGCCGATCCGGATCATATGCCGAAGTGCCTCTTTGTTGATGACCGGCAACGTTCCGGGCTGAGCCGTGCACACCGGGCAAATATTCCAATTCGGCCGCTCCTCATCAGGATCGTTCTTGCAGCGGCAAAACATCTTGGTCAGCGTCTTGAGTTCGGCGTGAATCTCAAGGCCGATTGTTGCGGTATAGCCTTCCATTTCGTGAAGCATAGCATAGGACGCATAGCGCGAAAACTCTGGAGCCGCAGGGTGTCCGGATGAGCTCCAAACTTGCAGGAGGGCCAAAACATGCTAAGACCAGTATGGAATACCCCGGAGGCTCCCATGCCGGCGCTCTCCTTTGTTCGAAAAACGCTCCTCGTATGCGCCCTCGCACTCCCCTTCGCGAGCTTTGCCGAAGCGCCGGAATCCGCGCTCGCCCGATGCCTGACCGAAAAGGGCGCGACGCTCTATGTCGCCGACTGGTGCCCGTACTGCAATCGCCTTCTCGACGACTTCGGACCGTCGGCGACGCAACTTCGGATCACGCACTGCTTCGACGATCGCTCCGACGCCGCGGCATGCGAGAAGTTCAACCTCCCTGGAGTTCCGATCTTCCTCATGCCGGACCCCGAGAATCCGAAGAAAATGGTTCGGCTCGTGGGTTACGCCTCGATGCGCTCGATCGCCGAATGGAGCGGCTGCGAGGACCGTGAATAAATACATGACCCCTTCCGATCTGGAAGAGGTCATTTTCATTTCGAGCGCTGCTCTCTTATTTGGCCAGATCCTCGAGCACACAGACCGCATGCCCTTCGGGTTTGACCTTGGCGTACACGCGAACGATCTTTCCGTCGGGACCGATCACGAACGTCGTACGCTCAATGCCCATGTAAGTATTTCCGTACATGGATTTCTCTTTCCAGACCCCGTATGCCTCGGCGGCACGATGGTCGGGATCAGCAAGAAGCGGGAACATGATCGCTTCTTTTGCAATGAATTTCTCATGCGAGGGAATCGAGTCTGGGCTCACGCCATAGATACGCACCTGCTTTCCGGAAAATCGCTTTGCAAGTGCGGAAAATTCGTGCGCCTCGATCGTACACCCCGAGGTCATATCCTTCGGATAGAAATAGAGCACGACCATTTTTCCGGCAAGATCGGAGAGTGCGACCGTTTTTCCTTCGGTCGACGCGAGCGCGAAGCTCGGTGCACGATCTCCCACACGAAGCGGAGCGGACCCGTTCATGGCGCGCGGTTTGGCTACAACAACCTTCTTTTTTGTCGGCTTCTTTGCCACCTTCGGCGCTGCGCGCTTCGATCCCGTCGCTCTCTTTTTCTTCGCAGCTGTACTCGGCATAGCGATAAATGTTCGGAGAATAATCCTGATCATACCACGCGCTCGGCGAACTGCTTGATTCATTGCAGTGCTTCCACTATGATCGTTCCGGATGAAAGGAGGGTGACCATGTCCCCCATCGAAGAAAAGCTTGTTCGTGCGGAGCGCATGATCTCGGAAGCCACGAATCTTTTTGAGGAAGCAGCAGATGATATCCAAGGACTTCTCACGGATGTCATGCGGCAATTCAATGCCGAAAAGGGTGCGCACCGCCCCTGCACGGTCCTCTCGGCAAAGCCCGTTCTTGCGATCACTAGCAACGAGCCTCGTATCACGATCCACATTACACTCGGTGATCTTGATACACAGAAGCCGATCTCCGTCAGCGACCCGGATATGCGGGATCACCTCGCCTTCCAAATCGAAGGGATCCTCCGTGAGATCTCAGGACCTCTCGGATCATCGGTTGCTCTAGCGATCGTCGACAGGAACGTGGAATAGCCCGACAGTCTAAAACACGCCGTTTCTCACGGCGCGTTTTTCATTTCCGAGATCCGATATCTGCGAACAAAACCTCACGAACAAAGAAGTTTCTCCTTTGTGGAGGTTCACCCCTCTGCGCGCTTGCGCAGGAGCTTCACCAGTTCGTCCGCAAAATTTTTCACCGACACATCGTCGAGAATCGTAATGGCGAAGACGGGCTTACCGTGTTTTTCCATTTTTTTCTTGGCCTTTGCGATCGTCGCATCGTCCACGCAGTCGGTCTTCGTGAGCACGATGATCTCATCCTTCTCGGCAAGCTCGTCGCTGTATGCAGTTAGCTCTGCGCGGATCGCCTGATAGGCCGCTTCGACATCCTCGTTCTCAAGCGAGATCAGATGCGCGATCATCTTCGTCCGCTTGATGTGCCGAAGAAATTTGTGCCCGAGGCCCTTTCCTTCTGATGCTCCTTCGATCAATCCAGGGATATCCGCGAGGATGAATCCATAGAACGCACCGAGATTCGGTTCGAGCGTCGTGAACTGATATGCACCGATCTTTGCGCTCGCGTTCGTGAGCGCATTCAACAGAGACGATTTTCCCGCGTTCGGATATCCCGCGAATCCGACATCCACGACAAGCTGGAGCTCGATATAGAAGTCTCCCTCTTCCGCCGGCTTCCCGAGCGTATGCTTTTCCGGCGCGCGGTGTGTCGGACTTTTGAAATGCTCGTTTCCGAGTCCGCCTGCCCCGCCCGAGAGGATCAGAACTTTTTCTTCTTCCGAAAGCACCTGGACAATTTTTCCAGTGTCAAGATTCTTCACGATCGATCCGATCGGCAGCGGAAGAACGAGATCCTCGCCATTCTTGCCGTGCATCGAATCGCGCATCCCGCTTCCGCCGTCCTCTGCGCGGAACGCCTTTTCATGCCGATATTTGAAAAGCAGTCCGAGGTCGCGCGAACCGACCACATAGACGTTGCCGCCTCTTCCTCCGTCTCCGCCCGACGGACCGCCGAATTCCCTTGCCTTTTCATGACGAAAACGGACGACGCCGTCGCCGCCCTTCCCTGCACGGATATGAATAGTCAGTTCGTCGATGAATGCCATGGGGGAAGCCTATGTGTTCAGGGCCTTTTGCGCAAGGGCAAGCGCGCCATCACGAGAACGGGCGACGGCCACATATCGCTTATTGTGACAAAACAGGGCATCGAGAACGCCTGTTGCTTCTGCAAGCTGGCCGTCGACCAAGCCTGCCCACGCTTCAGGAAGACTCTTTCGATTTCCAAAACTATGCACGTCGGTACGTACGCATTCGACCTCCCAGCCAGTATTCTGATGCTTCGGCTTGACCACATAGAGTGGCTCAGGAAATTTTGCGAGCGCTTCGTGCCATGGATATTGTCCGTCGAGTTCGATCAATCGCTTATCGGGCGCTGCATGGTATGCCGCCTCGACGAGCAAATATCCGGCAAGCTTGTCTGTTTCCTGGCGGATCTCGCGCTCGAGCAGTCTACGCATAAATGCGACAAGCTCCATGAACGGGACATCCTGCCCCTCGCCTTCCTTCCATGTCGGACGATAGGCCATCACGACATTGTGCAAAAGATACGGATGCAAACCAGGACGGACTGTCTGATAGACCTCCACGCCATTGTCCCCCATGTCGATCGGCCACACGATCTTCCGCTCGATCGCCTGCGCCACCTCAGGGGAACCCGCGATCGCTTCGCCGAAATGCTTCCACACGAGCCCAAACGAAGAATACGGCACGCCATCGCGCTCTCCTGCACCGCCCTTCTGGTGATGGTCATAGCGATTGATCGCAGGATCATACACCATCCCGACATCGACAACGTAGTCGCCCGTCTTGATCACTTCGGGATCGCGCGTACGGACAACCTCATAGGGCTTCCCATCAAAATACAGTTCCAGAGAAGCGACAGCCAAAAGCTCGTCGGCATGGAATGTTCCGGAATGGGTCACGATACGGATCTTCTTTTCAGGCATGAAGGATGGTTGAAGGAATAAATAATAGAACTAGTCGTCCTCTCGCACATCTCCCACTTTCCCGTCAGCGCCAAGGAAAAAACGATTCCCGACAGCCGACACAGCAGAGACGATCACCGACGCGAGCACGGCCCACCAGAAATGATCGACGGAAAACTCGTTAACGATGATCGTTGCGAGCCAGAACACGAACCCATTTACCACAAGTGCGAACAGTCCGAGCGTGAGGATCGTAATGGGGAACGTGAGAAGTTTCAGGATCGGGCGCAGCGTCACATTCAAGATCCCGAGGGCAAGCGCTCCGAGAAGTGCGGTCTGGAAATCCGGCACATGCACGCCCGGCAGCGCCCACGCGACGAAAAAGATCGCGAGCGCGATCACAAGCCATTTGACCGTCCAGGTGGCAAGCATGTTCATGCAACAATTCTAGCACGCCGGACCGGCGAGTTTTCCACCCCGAAAATCCCGCGCGGGCGGGCTATTTTTGATGTACAAGATTTTGCGCCTCTCCCCTGCTGAACGATTTGATGTTTTCCACCGTCGTCGCAAGAATTCGCTCGATCGCTTCCTGGGTGTTGAACGCAACGTGCGGCGACACGAGTACGCGCGGATGGCGCATCAGATAGTGATTCGCAAGCGTCGTTCGGAGCGATGCCTCGTTTGGATGCTCCGAAAGCAGCAGCTTCTCTTCAAAATCGAGTTCTCCTTCCTCCTCGAGTACATCGAGTGCGGCGCCTGCGATCGTGCCGTCATCGAGCGCGCGAACCAGGGCCGCCGTATCCACAAGTCCGCCGCGCGCAGTATTCACGAGATAGCTCCCGCGCTTGATGCGCGTCATATTCTCCGCGTTCAGGAGATGATGCGTATGCGGATTATACGGTGCGTGCAGCGAAATCACATCCGATGAGGCGAGCAGTTCATCGAGACCCACATAGCGGAATCCGAGCCGCTCCGGAAGGCCCTGCTTCGGGAAAACATCGTACGCGATCACATTCATCCCGAATCCTCGGACCAGCGCGATCATGTGTTCGCCAATGTGCCCCGTGCCAATGATACCGATCGTCTTCCCCGCGAGCTCGAAGCCGCGAAGATCCTCCTGCGAGAACGAGCCCGATGTACGGACCCGGCGCACTGCGTCGTAGACCTTGCGCGAGAGCGAAAGCAGGAGCGCGACCGAAAACTCCGCCACGGTGTACTCGCCGTATGCGGGGACGTTCGCGACCGCGATCCCGCGGCGCTCGGCTTCGGGGAGATCAATGTGATCGAAACCGGTCGAGCGCGTTGCGATGAGCCGCAGCTTCGGAAAGCGATCGAACTCGGCGGCACCCATCTTCGAGCTGATGAACACCGAAAGCGCCTCTGCTTCTTCATCGCGGAATTCCGGATGATCGTTTACAGATCCTGCAACAAATGCGCACGGCTCGACAGGCAGCCGCGAGGCCACGAATTCCTTTTCCCACTCTTCACGATAAAAATAGACGATGCGCATAGAAGTTCACATGTTTCCGCGATCGGGATCGCTCTCCGGCGTCCCTTACGCCATTTCGCTTTCGATGGCGGCCAGACGCTCGTACTTTGCCCGGCGCTCAGCCTGGGAAGGCGCACCGGCCTTGAGTCCGTAGGCGCCAAGACCGACAGCGAGATCGGCAATGAAATCATCCATGGTCTCCCCCGAGCGATGCGACACCACAAGCTTCCATCCCGCATTTCGCGCCGAGGTGCACGCGTCATAGACCTCCATCAGCGTTCCGACTTGGTTCGGTTTCACGAGAAGCGCGTTCGCAAGATTCCCCTTGATGCACTCGCGAACTACTCTGGGATTTGTCACGGTCAGATCATCGCCCACAATGAGGGCTTTGCCGCCGAGCTTTTTCATCGCCATCGCAAATCCCGCATAATCGTTCTCCTCGAATGGATCTTCGATCGAGCGGATCTTGAACTTCTTTGCGAGATCGGCGAGCAGTGAAAGAAATTCGTCGCGAGAAAGCGGCGCGCTTCCGACAAAATATTTTCCGCTGCGATAGAACTGACTCGCAGCGACATCGAGTGCAAGAAACACCTCCGCCTCATCTTCGGTCACGCGAGAGAGGAGCTCGAGCGGTTTTTCGACGCCAGAGAGCGCCGGCGAATAGCCGCCTTCGTCGCCCATCGGGACCGTTCCGTAGCGCTTGCGCACTTCTGTACCAAGCGCGCCGAAGATCGCCTGAACCTTGCGATACGACTCACTCGGGGTGCGGCCGCCGACCACGACGATATATTCCTGGAACGGGAGCCGAAAATCCGCATGCGCGCCACCGTTCAGCATGTTCACGTAGAGCTTCGGATACGAAGGAGTCGATCGCGATTCTTTGGCGATGTACTTCCAGAGCGGAATGCCTTCCTTCGCCGCAGCAAGCCGACGAAGTGCCATCGAAACGCCAATGAGCGCATTCGCCCCGAGGCGGGATTTATCTTTCGTCCCGTCGAGTTCGATCAAGGCTTCGTCGATCTCGATGGGATCGAACGGCATACGCTTCAAGAGCTTCGCGATCTCGGTATTTACTCCGAGGATCGCGCTCGACATGGCGCGGGTGCCTTCGTCGCGAAGTTCCTTGGCCTCGCGGCTACCGGTCGAGCGGCCAGCCGGCACCATGGCGGACGCGGTATGCTTCCCCATGGCGAGAGATACTTTCAGTGTCAGCGCTCCGCGG
>DATIBL010000053.1:0-7772 GCA_035457505.1 Minisyncoccota bacterium
GTTGAGTTGTTGACCAATTGAAAGTAAGCAGTAGAGCTAGCAGCCGGAATCATTCCGATCGCTCTTTTTACCTGGTCAACACCAAACAATGTGTCATCGGAAATGATTTCAAGTACGGTTGGAGCAGCAAGTTCCAAAGAATTTTGAGTTACTTTCAAACTTTCATAGTTGAGCCAACCAGTCACAATCGAAACTAGCAAAGCCACCACACCAATTGCTGTAGCAATATACCCGCCCCTCTTTGCTTGTTGTAACTCCAGAAAGTCAACTGCTGCTGATGTTCCCGCCGGGGTTAGGTAAAAGCGTTGCGTGTCGACTTGGAAATCAGGCATGTGCTCTCCAGATATAAACCAAACAAGAGGAGAGTTTCCATTTAGGCTACCAAAGAAAGTCCATTTTACCCAAGGCCATTCACTTTCAAATATCGAAAGTTCAGAACGCAGCTCATCCTTTGTGAATCCGATGTGCCGTTTTTCGTAAGCCCATAGCAGTATACTTATATACCTGCTCTGTTTATTGTGAAAATATTTGAAAAAAGTCTTCATTCGTAAAGCCTGACTTAAATTAGCAGAGGTGAGAGGATTTTGAGGATTCGGTCACGAGTAATTTGCCCGTCATCACTTGCAAATTCTCTCGACCCCGACTCGCGGCCTCGCTGCTGCTCGGCATCCGCTCCGTCTTTCGAATCCTCCCATCTCTCGCAACGGTACATCGCTCAGACCGCCTCGAGGCAGTCTTTCGCGAACCATTGCGGAGATGAGAGGATTCGAACCTCTGGTAGGGTTACCCCTACGGCAGTTTTCGAAACTGCTGCCTTCAACCACTCAGCCACATCTCCATTGAGTGATGGTGAGAATCTATCATATCCGCGTGGATTTTTCCAGCAAATATGCTAATATCCATCACGTTACGGCCCTATCGTCTAACGGTTAGGACAGCGCCCTTTCACGGCGTAAATCCGGGTTCGATTCCCGGTGGGGTCACAAAGCGAAACTCAAAGAGCGCCCTGCGGCGCTTTTTGCGCTTTGTGAAGCCGCAGCGATGTTTCGCGAGCACGCGAAACCGCGAGGCGGGGTCGCGAACACTTACATTTTTTGACGTGTATTGAACGACAAAAAATTTAGTGATTCGTGACACAAAGTGAGCCCAAGGAAAGCAACTGCTTGCTTTCCTTCCGGGAATCGAAAGGGATTTCGTTATCGAGTCGGCGAGATCGAAATCTACCTGCGGCGGTAGCCGAGATTCCCGGTGGGGTCACAAAGTTTTCAAAGTATTTTCGTATTTTCAAAAAAAGAAAAAGCTGCCAACACGGCAGCTTTTTGATTTGTCGCCACACAACCAGAGCAGCGGACTTGGATATTCAGCCAGGACCTGGCTGTGACATCACAAGATATTCCCACGGATCAGTGATCTTGGAAAGCACGAGCTCACCGCGTTTGACCCGGTCGATGGCCGCTTGCAACTTCTTCGACCATTCAGGAGAAAGTCTGTCGCTCTGAAGAAGAGCGATCGAGTCCTGAACGAATCGCAGCCCCGCCACGTTGGTTCGGGGATACCAGGGACCCTTGGCTACGACTGGTCCGATTGCCTCTACACCCATGAGCACCTCCTTCGTGAATCAACTATTCGTCTCACAACGTCATACAGTCCTTACGATATATTGTCAAATTGCCGCAACCCTCAGTGGGGTCACTGTGCATTTTGAGCTAAAATGGAGCGACGGTGCTTTTGCCGAAAGAATGAACTGATAATTTCAGGCTAGCCCACTACTCCCCATGAGCAACATTTCCGATAGCGATACGACAGATCAGGGCATGGTCGATGTTCCGCGCCGCGACGAGCAGAATCGGAAGCAGACATCATCTGAATCTGAGCCTGCTCCTGCCGCCTCGGATAATCAGGACCCACATACGCCAAACAAAGACGCGGAACAGCCGTCGGACAAAGCTGCGCCGGCCGAAGGAAGCACCCCGGAACAGGCTCCTGAGCAGCATTCGGAGCCGACTTTTGAGCCTGTTTCTGAGCCGTTTTCTGACCCCGCGCCGAAAGCCGAAACGGCTCAATTCGAGGGAAATGAGCCGTTTCCCTCTCCGGAGACCGCTCAGGAGGTCGTTCAAGAGACAACTCCCGCAGAGACAGAAAGCGCACCTACTTCCTCCCCCACCGCCACGCCTGCCGTCCCGGACGCGGGAACAATGCCGGAAGCCGCTCATGAAAATGTTCCCACCGAAAGCGCTTCGGAGGCTGAGCAAGCAACCGTGCCAGAGATCGCGATATCGTCATCAGGGCCAACACTTCCGCCTGAGCCGATCAACCCTTCCCCGCGCCAAGAGCCGGCCGCGCCTCTACCTGTCGAGCCCGTGGCATCGCCTGCGCCATCGCACGCTGCTTCGGAGTCGGCAAGCGCAAGCATTCCGACCTCTTCGCCATCCTCTGTTTCGCCTTCCCCTGCCGCACCTCACCCTCACGCGCAAGCAGCCTCAAGCACTCCCGACCCGATCCCGAGCGGCATCGTCGGACTCATTCTTGCAAAGGCGCGCGCGATCAAGCAGATCCGGCGCCAAAAGAAGCTTCTCAAGATCATGACGCTCTTCGCACGCAAAGACACGATCACAAACGACGATGTCGAGCGCCTGCTCCGCGTCTCGGATGCGACGGCAACGCGATATCTCTCGGAGCTTGAGACGATCGGCAAGGTCGTTCAGGTCGGCAAGACCGGCCGCGGCGTGGAATATCGCGCAAAATAGAAAAGGGCGCCGTCCATTGCGGCGCCCGAGGCATCAATCATTCATTCGATGGTCTACGATCCGAGAAGTGCTGCCCTGCGCATCCATTCACGATCCACTTCGGCCTGCATGAGACCGCACTGTTCCGGGTCGTTCACGATATGCGCAAAGCGGCGCTGAACGCGGAGAAAATCCGTGATCGGACGGCGATCGCCTTTTGGACGATACGTCATCAGAGAGACGCCATCGCGCACTTCGAAGAGCGGCCAGTATCCCGTCTCGACCGCAAGATCACCGAGCGCGATCGTCTGCGCGGCGTCGAATCCCCATCCCCGCGCACACGGCGCAAGAACATTCAGGAGCGATGGCCCATCTGCGGCGAGGGCAGCGCGCGCTTTATCGCGAAGGTCGTGCGGCTTGATCGTATTCGGCACCGCTTGCGCCACGTACGGCGTATGATGCGCGAGCACGATGTCCACGAGATCTTTGCGGAGGCGGCGATCATCCTTCGTCCGGACGCTCCGCGGCGCGGTGGTCGTGTTCGCGAAGGGCGAGGATGCGCTCGAACGCTGTCCGCCAGTGTTCATGTATCCCTCGTTGTCGAGACACACATAGGTCACCCGATGGCCGCGTTCGAGCATGCCGGAGAGCGATTGCAGCCCGATGTCGTACGTTCCGCCGTCGCCCGCGAAGACGACGAATCGGACTCGCGCATCGATCCTGCCCTTTCGGAAGAGATATCGATATGCCGTTTCGACGCCGCTCGCCAAGGCTGCGGCTGTGTCGAAGGTTCCGTGTGCAGCGGGAACATTCCAGAAGGTATGCGGATACGAGGTGGTCGAAACCTCCAGGCATCCGGTGGCAAGAAGCACGACGATCGCGTCGGTCGGCGGGGCCTCCATCAAGACCGTGTTCACAATGATCGACTCCGCACAGCCGGGACAGAGCGAGTTGCCCGCACGAAGCGGGACTTCGCCGCGTCCGGCAAGCAGCTTCAGGGGGATGCGTTTTCCAGCTTCCATGACCTCACCTCCGGACTTGCAGATAGGTTGCCGACTCTGATCCGGACAATGTGGGATCGTCGTCGAGGGAGAAGATCTTCATCGCTTCGTCGGGAAGGAGTTCCCTCCCCCCGAGTCCGTAGATGAAGCCCGTGACATGGGGACGTTTGGCCGGAAGCGCATAGAGCGCGGAACGCACATCGGTGCAAAGCGGACCCTGGGGTGCGCCCATGTCGTCGCTCCGATCGAGGACAATGACGCGAGCGGCACCCTGGAGCGCCTCCCGCACCTCTGCTTCGGGGAATGGACGATAGCATGCGAGCGAGAGCATTCCCACCGCGCGGCCGGTCTCCCGAAGGCGATCGATGACGCCGCGCATAGTGCCGGCGGTGCTTCCAAGCAGCACCACGATATCGTCTGCGCCGACCGTCTGATACGCGTCCAGCGTGCGGATCGCACGGCCAGAACGCGCGGCGTAGGCGTCTCCAAGCTCGGCAAAAATTGCGAGCGAGGAAGCGAGCGCGAGGCGCTGCGAATATCGCGCTTCGGTGTAGAAGTGCGGACCGCAGACCGGACCGAATGTCCGGGGAGCATCGAGCGCAAGAAGCGCGTCTGCGGGACGATAGACCCCGACGAACTGCCTGGCGTCATCTTCGGAAAGCACAGCGACCCGAGTCATTGTGTGGCTGATGCTGAATCCGTCGTAGCACACCATGACAGGAAGCCGAACGGTCTCCGCAAGCGGGAACGCGATGAGCGTCAAGTCGTAGAGCTCCTCGGCAGTGCGGGCAAAGAGCTGAATGCAGCCCGCCGCGCGCATTGCCATGGCATCGCCATGATCGCCGTTCACATTGAGCGGCGCAGAGATCGCCCGCGTCGAATCGAGGATCACGACCGGAAGCCGCATCCCAGCCGCCGCGAAGACCTGCTGAGCCATGTAGAGCAGCCCTTGCGACGAGGTGATCGTCGCGGTTCGCACACCCGCGAGAGACGCGCCCATACAGGCCGTCATCGCAGAGTTCTCCCCTTCGACCGGAATGATCTCCGCGTCGAGAAGGCCGTCGCGTACATCGAGGGCAAGCGCTTCGGCTGCCGCAGTCGAGGGCGTGATCGGATAGAGCGCGAGGACTTCGACTCCGGCATGCCGGAACGCGAGAGCGGCAGCAGTATTGCCGCTGCAAAAGATCGTCGATGTCATTCCAGCTTCTCCTTCATGGTGATGGCGCTGAATTTGGGAGGACACACGGCAGCGCAGATTCCGCAGCCTTTGCACGCGTCGTGATCGATCCCCGTGAGCTTGCCCTCAGCGCTGACCGCAATCGCCTTATCCGGGCAGAGCGGCCAGCAAAAAAGACAGTGCTCGCACTTGTCCATATCGACGATCGGCTGCGCAGTACTCCAGGCGCCAGTCGTTGGCACGAAAGCCTCGGAGAGACGCGCGAGCGACGCACCGAACGAAAGCTCGCTTGCACGCGCGCGCGAGACCGAATGCGGAACGCGCGGCGCGCTTGGCGCAGCTGCGGTATCACTCCGCTGAACGCGATCGTACCCCTGCTCGAACGCGCGAAGATTGCTCGTCGCGAGCAAACGGGAACCGCCGCCAAAATGCTCATGCACAGCACGAGCGACCTCAAGCGGAAATCCGGCTTTTGGCACGATACCGTTTTGCGTGAGGCGCACCAGCGCACCCAAGAGCGCAATGTTCGGATACGGACGACCGACGGCAGCCAGCGCGATGCCCGTCGCATCGAGCGCGGCGACATGCGCGAGGCCATACTCGCGAGCGAGATAGCTCGGCAACATGCGAGAGTTGAGTAAGACCACCGTCTCTTCGGAGAGTCCGGCTCGAACTTCGGGAAGCGCGAGCAGCGTCTGGTCGGAAACGATGATCATGTCGGGTGCGATGATCGGATGCACCTCCATGATCGGATTCGCAGAAATGCGCACATCGACGGTGATCGGTTCGCCCGCTTTTGCGGCGCCGAAATGCGGCGTCATAGATGCATACACACCGGTCGCATCCACCTGCCGCGCGAAGATCTCCGCCGACGTAACCATTCCGTGATTTCCACGGGCGTGGAACCGGAACGCAAAGGTTCTCATGAATGAACTCCTTATCCAAGGATTGATGAAAAGAGCGGGAACTTCAGCTTCACGCTACCAAAACGCGGGGGTTTTGCAAAATGCAAATGCATTGCAAAAAGATACGAAAAACCGGCACCCAAGAGGATGCCGGCGCAGGGACTTTTCTTCAGCCGGTGAAGTATCCGACAAGACGAAGTCCGTCCGCATACAGACAGAACACGATGAGTGCCGCGAACGCGATGATGCCGAACTTCTGCACCATGACCTCGGCGCGCGGAGCGATCGAGCGAACGAACACCGACATGATTCTCCCGCCGTCGAGTGGAAGGATCGGAAGCAGGTTCATTGCCCCAAGCGCAAAATTAATGATCGCGCCGAAGCGGACCGCGCCGGCAATCGTCTGCGATTCGCTCGCGATCTCGGAGATAAGGACGATCCCACCGCTCGATTGCGTCGCCTCACTAAAGGTCATGTTTGCGAACACGCTGATCGTGAACGCCAGCATGGCGAGACCAAGCGGAAGCAGAAGATACGTCGAGATCCATCGCCGGAACCACCATGTCGCCAATGCCGCGGCAAAAAATCCGAGCGCAATTATCCAGACGTATCCCTCGAGCGCAATGCGGAAGAAGTAGGTTGTCTGAACATAGCTCGCAGGATCGTACAAGAGGAGCAGACTTACCCCGGAGAAAAGAAACATCAGCGCGATGTTTGCGATCGGACCAGCGCCGTAGATCGCAAGTTCGCTTCTGCGCGAAATGCCCATCGTCTCGATCCCCTGGTCGCCATAGGGCTTCACAAATGCACCAAGAAGCCACGGCGAGAGCATGATCCGAAATCGCGCGCCGAAGAATCTCCGCAAGCAATTGGAGCGGATCAGAATTCTTGGTGGAAGCGGAACGCCGATCCCGAGCCGCTCGATCCGAATGCCCGCCGCGCGCATTTCGAGCGCATGCCCGAGTTCATGAAGCACCATCGCAAGGAGAAGGAAGAAGAACGCGAGTGCGATCGCCATGAAACCTCCGCTATCACGTGAACAAACCCGGTTCATCAAAGCATATTCTGTATATCTGTCGAGGATGGATGGAGCTCCTGAAACGGGACGCAGAGGACCAAGAAAAACGCCCCCGCGAAATGCGAGGGCGAACAGATGGCAGTCAGACAGCGATGCGCGATGCGCGGGCCGGCAGAAGACCGATGAATGCGGGGGCATGTTCTTGCAAAGGATCGCACGTGAAGGCGACCAGGAGGTCGTCTGCGCCTGGCGTACCGCCGCGCGCGACCATAATCGTCACGCTCTCGGCGAGCCATCCATGCACTGCATGGCGCGAGAGGCGGACCGAGATGCTGCCGGGAAACACCTTCGGCTCCCCTGGCATGTGCATGCGGCTTCCCGCAAATTGCACCTCGTGCAAGCCGCCCGGAAGCGCCCGGAGTGTTGCAGACGCAAAGGTCCATTCGACTTCGTCCGCATTGAAGAACTTGCGGAGCGCGAGATCGCCCATATGCATGGCGAACATCGTACTTTCAGGAATACGCATGATTTCCTCTTTTTTATGCCGAGACGGCATCCAGTCTCCACGGTCCCGAATCATTCGGGTCCGTCTCGGGGATCGACTCCATATCCTATCCCACACGAAACCAAAAAGGTTGTAAAGGTCCTGGTGAGCAGGGTCCTCCAGGAGTCCGAGAATATCCCACTAGGCCACATCTTCGCGCCATTTGCGCCGCTCTCTTCTATCCGATAGCATGCGAGGATCATGAGAATCCTCGCGATCGAGACCAGCTGCGATGAAACAGGGATCGCCATCGTTGATGCCGAAACAAGCGCCGAGGGCGCGACGGTCTTTCGCGTGCTTGCGAATGTGACACTCTCGCAAATCGCCATGCATCGCGAATACGGCGGTGTCTTCCCGATGCTGGCCAAACGAGAGCATGCCCGCACGCTCGTGCCCGTGTT
>DATIBL010000054.1:0-5806 GCA_035457505.1 Minisyncoccota bacterium
TTGCGCGCGTCATACGAGCCGACGTATTCGACGACGTTTCCCTTCGTCGGATGACGGCGGGAGTCCTGCACAATTACGCGGAACGACGGGTCGTTCTTGCGTCCGATGCGCTTGAGTCTGATGGCTAACATGCGAGGGATACTAGCAGAGAGATCTTTCGGGGTCAATATTGGGAAGAGATTTTCGCTATTGACAAAATGCTTGGATATGGTAAAAATAGCTCAGTGTAGTCCCACGATGCTCGGAGGTGGTCCATGAAAGTGGTTTTTCTTGTCGAATTCTTGAACCAGAACAACACTCCGCAATTTCAGAGATTCTCGATCGTTTCCGTCCGAAGCAAGCGACGGATCGGCATCACTCCAGACGACCTGGACAAGGCCGCGCTCGCTGCCATCGACAAAGCTACGGCGTTCCTTGCGGAGGACTGCTTCCCGCCCAAGGGATCACCCGAGAGGCCATCGGACCTCGAGATCGCAGAATCCCTCTCAGCGCTCGGGGCACGGATCGTTCAGTTTCAGCTCTTCCCCTACTAACCTGTGTTTGTTCGAGCACCACGCGGCGGGGTCACACCTGCCGCTATCTTTTTGAAGTCTACACGCTATACTTGAAGAAACGATACTACGACCATGTTTGCAGCCCTGCTTTCCTCGTTCGATATCTCGATCCCGGTCACGCCGACGATCCTCATGTCCCTCTTTCTCCTCGTCGCCGCGATATGGGGGGTGTTCAGTATGATCGTCCGTTATCACTGGCGCGAATACGGCACGAGCGCGCTCGAATCGGCAAAGATCTCCGTGATCTACTTCACCGGCAGCGGGATCCTACTTTTCGGAGCCGCGATCTTCCTTGCCCTCTATTCTCTGAACGCCGCATAGATCGCGCGACACACCCACCATGATCGAAATCGACAAAAATGAGCGCATCGTCCGCACGGTCCGCAAGCACTGGCTCGTGTTGGTCGGCGACGTCTTCATCCTCATTTTCGCAATCGCAATGCCGGTGATCCTCCTCGTTGCGGGACACTACCTTCCGATCGAGAACATTCTCACCTTCATCGGTCCCGCGTGGCAGGTCGGCGGATTCTTCCTCTTCCTCTGGCTCACCGCCGTCTGGATGTTCGGATTCCTCCTTTGGACCGACTACTACCTCGATGTCTTGATCGTCACCGACAAGCGCGTGTTCGACATCCAGCAGCACGGACTCTTTCGCCGCGAAAGCTCCGCGTTCCGGATCGACCGCATTCAGAACATCACCGTCGAGGTCAAAGGCGTACTCCAGACCTTCCTCGATTTCGGCACGATTCGCATCGAGACCGCCGGGGAACGCGAAGATTTCATCGCGAACTACATCTCGCATCCGTATGAGATCAAAAAATTCCTCAACGAATGCCAGGATATCGCCGCGGACGAATCGCAGGCCGTCCACTTTGCACGTGCGATGCCCGCAGCCGGAACCAAAGCCCCACCCCAAAGCCAATCCACCAACCCCTCAGATCCCTCAATTGCATGAAATTCATCAAACATCAGCATCGATCAAAGAAAGAACAGAAAGAAGTCCGTGCGGAGCGTCGTGAACGCCAGCGCGGAGCGATCAAAAGAACCCAAGAGCAATCACCGAAAGTACACAACGCCGAGAGCAAAGAAAAGCGACCGGCCACAGAAACGCCGCGCGCTGGCGCACGCCCTGGAAGCGCTCAAGCGAAGCACGAAGGCGATACCCCGCGCCGGGAACGATTTCCCACGAAGCATGTTGTCGAAGGAACCATCCGCGTCACGCAAAAAGGCGTGGGTTATGTCGCCGTTGAAGGCGTCAAAGAAGATATCGAGATCGATGCGGCTGACCTCAACTGCGCGCTCGATCAAGATCGCGTTGCGGTTTCGCTCTATGCCAAACGTGCTGGGCGGCGGGAGGCCGGCGAGGTCATCCGCGTACTCTTTCGCACAAAAAGCCGTTTCGTCGGCGTACTTGATCGCGTTGCGGGTACCTATTTCGTCATTCCGGACGACCCGCGCATGTATCGCGATATCCTGATCCCCGCGCAATCACTGCGCGACGCAAAAAAAGGCGAGAAGGTGCTCGCAGAGATCGGCAAATGGACCGACCCCCGCAACGATCCGATCGGTGCCATTGTCTCCGTGATCGGCGAACCCGGCCTCCATGAGACGGAGATGACGTCCATCGTGCTCGAACGCGGTTTCGATACGACCTTCCCCCGCCCTGTTCATGAGGCTGCTGAGGCAATCCCCGCGACGATCAATGAGAGCGACCTCGAGGGCCGCAGAGATTTCCGCAATATTCTCACCTTCACGATCGACCCGAAAGACGCCAAAGATTTTGACGACGCGATCTCATGGCAAACGCTTCCGAACGGCAACATCGAAGTCGGCGTACACATCGCCGATGTGTCGCACTACGTGACGCCGGGCTCAATCCTCGACAAGGAGGCGGCAACGCGCGCGACATCGATCTATCTCGTAGATCGCACGATCCCGATGCTCCCGGAGCGCCTCTCGAACGGCATCTGCTCGCTCGTCCCGAACGAAGACCGCCTCACCTTCGCGGCGGTCTTCGAGCTCGATCAATCGGCGCACATCGTACGCGAATGGTTCGGCCGCACTGTGATCCACTCAGCACATCGCTTCGCGTACGAAGATGCAGAAGAAGTGATCCAGACCGGCGCAGGACCGCACTCTGACGCACTGCTCTCCCTTGATCGGCTTGCGAAGAAACTCCGCGAGGAGCGCATCCGAGCGGGCGCGATCGCCTTCGAGGCGCGCGAAGTGCGCTTCGAGCTCGACGCTGCCGGAAAGCCGATCCGGGTCTACGAAAAGAAGATCGGCGATTCCAACAAGCTCATCGAAGAATTTATGCTGCTCGCCAACCGTCGCGTTGCTGAATTCATTGCGACCAAAGACACGCGCGCAGAGAAGGTCTTCCTCTATCGCGTCCACGACGAGCCGAATCCTGATCGCATGCTCGCGCTACGCGACTACCTCGAGACGATCGGTTTCCATCTGCCGGCGAAGGACGGCCGCGTCGAATCGCGTGATCTCAACGCCCTCCTCGCTGCCGTCAAAGGCCATGCAGAGGAATCAATGATCCAGATCGCAACGGTCCGCTCAATGGCCAAGGCCGTCTACGCCACAGAAAATATCGGCCACTACGGACTCGGTTTCGAATACTACACGCACTTCACCTCTCCGATCCGCCGCTATCCCGACCTCCTTGTACACCGACTGCTCGCCGCCTATCTGGCGGGAAAATCGCTCTCCAAGCGCGCACTCGAGGAACATGAGCATCTGGCGCGATACTCTTCAGAGATGGAAGTTGCTGCCGCAGAAGCAGAGCGTGCATCGATCAAGTACAAACAGTGCGAATACTGGCGCGAGCGGATCGGGGCTACCTGGACTGGCGCGATCTCTGGCGTCACCGAGTGGGGCATCTTCGTCGAGGACAGAGAAACGCGAAGCGAGGGCATGATTCCGCTCCGCGATATCCCCGATGACTTCTATTTCTACGAAGAGAACAACTATCGCATCGTCGGCAAGAACACCGGCAAGATCTACCGCCTCGGGAGTCCGATCACGGCCGTGGTGCGCGATGTCGATCTCGCCCGCAAGCAGATCAGCCTCCGGCCGGTAGCAGAAACGAGTCCATCACCCCGCGTGAAGCGCGGCAGATAATCACCACCCTTCGGTGACGAGGAATACCCAAAAGAGTACTCCGCTTGAGGCGGCGTGCGCATAGAGCCACGCAGTCGAGCTACGGTCGCGCGCATTGCCGGGAGGTGCATTGATGATGTCGATCAAGTGGAACAGGAGCTTCACGGCGGCAAACCATACGATCGCCCAGACCGCTACTGATGCGACAAGCGGCGCTTCGGAAACATGCATGAGCGAGTAGAGAGAGATCACGGACCCCCAGACAAAAACGCGCAGAAGAATGGCGAGCGGAAACGCGAGCGCCGCGACGATCGTGGCCCGAACAACCTGCATCGAGGGCTTCGCGGGATCGATCATGATCACAATCGCGACCATGGTGCCAAAAATTGCGATCAGAAGCGGGATCGCGAGCATGGGATGCCCCACAACCACGCTGACAAAAAATCCCTCGCATGCCGATTCGCTCCATGGAAAAAGTCTTGGGCAGATCTCGCTCGCGGCGAACGCTGCGTGCGGCGCTGCTAGAAGAGCAGCGAGCGATGCGAGGCGCGACATGTTCGCCATAGACATATTATGCCGCAGGCGCAGCACGTTTTGCGGCTAAGATCTGATCCACCTTTGCGAGCGTCTCTTTGGGGCCATAATCGCTTTTGACCAGATAGTCGTCCGCACCGAGCGCGCGAGCTTTCTCAGCTTCTTCCTTGCCCCCGAGATTGGTCCACATAACGACCGGAATATCCTTCAGCGCCGGATCCTGCTTCAAATGCTTCAGTACATCGAATCCGCTCACATCGGGCATCATGATGTCGCAGAGGATCAGCGCAGGGCGCTCCCCTGCACCCGAAAGTTCCACGAACACCTCGTTCGCCTCAGGGATGATCTTGATCTCGTACCCACCCTCGCGGAACATCCGCTCGTAGAGTCGGGACATGAATTCATCATCCTCGATGATATAGATGAGCGACATTGATACCTCCTATTATATTATTTGACCAAAGGGATAGTAAAGCGGAACGTACTCCCCTTTCCGACCTCGCTTTTTTCAAGCTCGATCGTTCCGCCCATCCGCTCGACCGAAAGTTTCGCGATATAGAGACCAAGACCGGTCGACTGAGAAACGTCGCGGGCCAGCATGTCCTTCTGCGCCTGCTGGAA
The DNA here is from genome assembly GCA_035457505.1 of Minisyncoccota bacterium. GTDB lineage: Bacteria > Patescibacteriota > Minisyncoccia > Phycocordibacterales > UBA6899 > DATIBL01. The sequence continues at coordinate 4,818 of DATIBL010000054.1, forward strand.
CTTGCGGAAGAGGAGCGACCGCTCCTTCGGCGCGATTCCAGGGCCGGTGTCCTTCACCCGCACGACCGCGCTATCTTCTGCCCATCCGACCTCGATCCGCACCGAGCCCTTGCGGGTGAACTTGAGTGCGTTCCCGATTAGGTTGATCGCGACTTGCTTCGTTCGATCGGGATCAGCGAGTACCATGAGCGTCTCCGGCCACACGCCGTCGTCCTCGAGCGCGAGCGCTTTGTCTTTTGCGAGCGGGGCAAGCTCAGTCATGCTCGCCCGGAGCACCGGAACTAGATCGAATGCGTCCTGTTTGAACGTCACTCCACCCTGCTCGATACGCGCAACATCGAGGAAATCGTTCACGATCTTGATCAACCGCTCGCTTGCCGCCTCGATATCGGAGAGCATCGCGACTGCCTCGTCCCCCGCGCGATCTGCAGCCTTCATACCGCGCAAGAGTCCCGCGTTGCCCCGAATCGCCGTGAGCGGCGTGCGAAGCTCGTGAGATGCCACCGCAAAGAACTCGTCCTTCGCACGCTCAAGCAGCTTCGACTCGGTAATATCTTCGATGAGGATCGCTACGCCGAGCACCGCGCGCGGATCGGAGAGCTTGGTCACCGGAATCACGAAGCAACGGAGGAACTTTCCATCAAGCAGGATCTCTTTCATCTCTGCGCCCTCGCAGCCTTCTTGGCATGCGCAGAGATAGTCCTCGAGCGAGAAATGTTCGCCGAATCGTCCCGCGATATCCCGTACATGCGTGACGATGGGTGCTTCCAAAAGTCGCCCAAGATTTTCGTTCGATTGGAGCAGCTTCCCGTCGAGCCCAAAGAGTCCGAATCCGAGCGGGAGACTCGAGATCGATGCCGCAAGCTCCGCCCGCGCTTCCTCAAGCTCTGCAGTACGGGTCCGGACGGCATCCTCGAGCGTCGCAACAAAAACCGACACCTTCGCGCGCATGCCGTCGAACGTTTTTCCGAAGCGCTCCATTTCATCCC
>DATIBL010000055.1:0-4701 GCA_035457505.1 Minisyncoccota bacterium
GAAGATTCCGCCAATGCAGTGATCCCGGGCGATATCCCGTCACCGTTATCGCCGGCAGAGTCATACAACGAATGTCCATCGGCTGGCTCCGTTTCGTCTACGGTACGGGCTCAATTCACAGAGCTCCTTGTCAGGGAGAGCTGTTGGATCGACTTGGATCAGCCAGTGACGGGAGATCTCGTGAACGCTATTGCCATGCTTCACGGAGTTGCCACGGCTTTGGCTGATAAGAATCGATATCGGCTTGAGGTTACTCGAGGTAGATTGTTCCCCTGGAACGAAGTAGTGCCGCGGATTGTCGCAGCCATTGGCAAGGAATACCAGGCGGACGTCAGTGCAATGGCGGTTTGCCACTTCGCTGAACGTGCCTCTGACTACTGGGGGATCTGAGGCCCTAACCAAAAATCCTCTGTCTGACCAGCGTTTTCTCAAATTCATGCAGCGTATCGTTTCTGGTACGCTGCTTTTCATACACTAGGGGTGGTCCATGAATCCTTTGCGTCGGCGTGCTATACTCGGGGCCTATGGATATTGGCATTCTGATGACAAAGGGTCTCGCGCTCGTCACGGTGCTCGGGAATATCGCGAGTATCGGCGTGTTCGGACTCTTCCTGTTCGCGCGTTCGCGTTACGAGTCATTTATGCGTTTTGTTGCCGCGTGGGCGCTCCCGCTCGGATTTTTCCTCGCATTTGGTTCGACAGCCGGCTCGCTCCTCTATTCGGAGGTCATGGGATTCCCTGCATGCATTCTCTGCTGGATTCAGCGGATCTTTATGTATCCGCAAATGTTCCTCTATTGGCTCGCGCTCTATCGCCGCGATGCGCATATCGCGCCGTACGGACTTTTGCTCTCGGTGCTCGGGGGTGCGGTCGCGCTCTATCAGTGGGTGAAGGACATGATCGCGCAATATAGCGACGGACTCGTTATTCCGTGTCCCGCTGTCGAAGGACTTCCGTCATGCGATACGATCTATGTCTGGGAATTCGGGTACGTTTCGATCCCGATGATCGCGCTCAATGCATTCGTCCTGATCGGCATCGTGATGTTTGCGTCGATCCGCTATGGTGGGCATGCGAAGCGATAGCAGAAAGCAGAGCGAGGCGGTCCCCATGCCGCTTCCCGGACGCACGCTGCTTCGAGGGATGATTGTCGCGGATTTCACGCCACCCAAGCGTCCGTCGCGACGAGGCATCATTCTTCTCGGGGGTGCCCCGGCACTCCCGGGCAAAGCGCGCGTCGCGGCATTTCTCGCGCGCAAAGGATTCTGGGTCTTCGAGATCCGATTCCGCGGAACCTGGGAATCGAAGGGCAGCTTCCTTGCCCGCTCCCCGGAGGAGGATGTGCGTCTTGCGATCAGGGCCATCGAGGCGGGATTTTCTGATGTCGCGACGCGGACCCGCTATCATCTCGACATCGACGACTGGACCGTGATCGGCGTCTCGTTCGGCGGCGCGGCGGCGGTGCTTGCCGCACGCTTTCCCGAAGTCGCGAGGTCGGTTGCGCTTGCGCCGGTGATCGATTGGCGCGCGCGATCGATCGACGAGCCGTTTCCAGAATTTGTGCGCATGCTCGAAGAGGGATTCCCGGGCGCCTATCGCGCTGCACGCGGAGCATTTGCAAAACTCGCGCGCGGAACATTCTATAGTCCGATCCACGAAGCCGGGCGGATCGACCCTGCAAAGCTCCTTATTCTGCATCGCGCCGATGACCGGGTTGTTCCCGTCGCGCCGCTTCGAAAATTTGCCCGTCTCTCGGGCGTGAAGCCGGTGATCACCCGCACCGGCGGGCATTTCTCGACCCGCGACCTTCTCAGCCGGGAGGTCTTCGCGCCGATGGGCCGCTTCTTGAAAATGTCCCAGAGGTGAGTAGGATAAGCATATTGTCACGTAATACTCGATGTATGCAGATCGTCGCAACGAATGATGTTCCAAAGGGCGCCCTCCGGGTCGCGATCACCGCAGAGAAGCAGGATGAGACCGTGCTGCTTCCGGACGGAACGCGCGAGATCCGGCTCGGCGCTGGCGAAAAGAAGTCCATGACCCGTCGCAAATGGATCACCCTTGTCCGCCGGATCGTCACGCGCGCAAAGGCCGCAAAGGCAAAAGCGATCGCGGTCGATTTCGATGCGATCCGATTTGCCTCGCTCGACTTGTCTGACAAAGAGGCGGCCGAGCTCTTTGCGGTGAACGCGGCGATGGCCAACTACGAATACATCACCTACAAGACCGCGCCTGAGGGCGGATGGATTTTTGTGGAGACGATTTATGTGACAGGCAAGGTCCCTGCATCCGCGAAGGCGGGATTCGATCGCGGGCTCGTCGTCGGCGGCGAGGTCAATGCGACGCGAGAACTCGCCAATACTCCGGGCGGCGACATGACGCCCGAGACGCTCGCGCATGCGGCGGAGGCGGCCGCGAAGGGGCTCAAGATCTCGGTGAAGGTACTCGGAGTCGACGAGATGACCAAGCTCGGCATGGGCGGCATCCTCGGTGTCGGACGCGGATCAGAAGTGCCTCCGCGCTTTGTGATCATGGAGTACTGGGGCGCGGGCAAGACGAGCGGAAAGAAGCCGATTGTGCTCGTCGGCAAAGGTGTCACCTTCGATTCGGGCGGTCTCAATCTCAAGCCCTCGGACGGGATCTATGAGATGCATCTCGATATGTCCGGCGCGGCGGCTGTCATTCATGCGACGGTGCTTGCGGCGAAGCTCGAGATCAAGAAGAACATCATCGCGCTCGTTCCGGCCGTCGAGAACATGCCGTCCGGCTCGAGCTACCATCCGGGCGATCTGCTCCGCACAATGTCTGGAAAGACGATCGAAGTCTTGAACACCGACGCAGAAGGCCGCGTGATCCTCTCGGATGCGCTGACCTATGCAGAGCGCTATGCGCCCCGGTTGGTCGTCGATGTGGCGACCTTGACCGGCGCGGCCATGATCGCGCTCGGCCAGCGCGCGTGTGCGATCTACTCCAAGGATGATCGCGTCCTCGAGCGCGTGGCAGAATTCGGCGAAGAGGGAGGGGATTACGTCTGGCCGATGCCGCTGTGGGACGAATATGAGAACGATATCCGCGGCACGCACGGCGATTGGGCCAATACGGGGAAGAATCGCTATGGCGGCTCGATCACCGCTGCGATGTTCCTCTATCAGTTCGCCAAGAACTATCCGTGGGTCCATATCGACATGGCACCTCGCATGACCGCGATCGACGGCGAAGAGCTTGCAAAGGGTGCGGCGGGGGCGCCGGTCAGACTGCTCTGGAAACTCCTCGAATCGTACTAACGGACTCCTCAGATCGCGATCTCCGTTGTTGCGGGGCCCCATCGCCTCGTCGCCATATGCAACATATGGCTCCTTCGGACGATTGCCCCGCGCCTCGGATATCATCGATCCGACGAGTCCTTCTATTATTCTTCGTAGGGACCATTTTGTCGTAGCAACATTGGCCACACGGGTATCTCTATATCCGCGTCTTGCATCGTCCTATACTTGCTCTTGCTCAGGAGTCCAACGCTGAGCCGGAATACGACCTTTTTGGGTCGGGGCGGGTTCTCGTGGATACATGGAAAAAACCACTGATCGCACGGCGCTTCTCACGCTCGGGCTCGGGGCACTCGGGCTCGGGGTGCTTGTTCCTGTGCTCTTCTATCTCGAGGAGCTCGGGGTGAATCTCCCCATTTTCTCCTCCGCGGTGATCGCAACCGCGTTTCTTGTCGCACGCGTATTTCGGCGCGAGGTGCCGCGCGAGATCTGTGCCCTTGCCGTACTCGCACTGATCTTCTCCGCATGGTTCGCGATCCGTGCGTCGGAGCTGTTGCTGTTCTTCAACTTCGTCTTTGCGGGTTTTCTGGGCTTGCTTGCGGTTGGCGCGCTCGCATCAGGAACGCTCCGCGAACTCCAGCCCGTTCAGTATTTCCATACGATCTTCCTCCCGTTTCGTTTCATGACGCCGTTCTTCCGAACATTCTCGTCGGTCATTGCGGCGGCATTCGGCGCGAGGGAAGACGGAAAGGGGAGAGAGGTTATCCGTGGGGTATTTCTTGCCGCCAGTGCACTCGTCCTTTTTACCGTCCTTTTCGCCTCGGCCGATCAGACGTTCGGCCGCATCGTCTCTGAGATCTTTGATCTCGAGCTCGATGAAGCGCTTGTGGAACGGGTGATCCTCGGCGCGATCGGAACGGCCTTTTTCCTCGGTATGTTCGGGTTCCTGTTCCGCTCTGCTCCGACTGCGACGCCCGCTCCAACTCCATCCAATCGTCGCGAACTTGGCACGACAGAATCGCTCATTGTGCTCGGATCGATCAACACGCTCTTCTTTGCGTTCCTGGCACTGCAGCTCTCATACCTATTCGGCGGAGAAGCGTATCTCGTGTCTGCGGGCTCGACGTACGCATCCTATGCGCGCGAGGGATTCTTCCAGCTTGTCCTTGTTGCACTCTTCTCCTATGCGATTCTCTCGACGATGGAGCAGCAGATCCGGGGGAGCAGCGAAGGGATCGCGCGATTCCGGATCGCGGGCGTGCTCCTTGTCGTACAGACGATCTTCGTGCTCGTGTCCGCCTACACCCGGCTTTCCCTCTATGAGGAGGCATACGGATTTACAACGATCCGCCTCTTTAGCCATGCGTTCATGATCTGGCTCGGGGTCGTGCTCGTATTGCTCGCAGGGCATATCGCGATCGGCGGGTCACGGAGCGTG
>DATIBL010000056.1:0-21978 GCA_035457505.1 Minisyncoccota bacterium
TCCATCGTCAGCGTCGAACTCACCAGCTGTGGATTGATCGTATTCAACAGCAACCATGCTCCAATCGCGATCAAGAGCCCAAAGATCGCATCCCAGATACACTTCTTGGCTGCTTCTCTTCCTCCTGCCCCCTCGCTCATCATGAGCTTGATCCCACAGATCACGAGCATCACCACTGCCAGGACTCCTGATACGCCGATCAGGAGAAAGAACATCTTTTCCAAATAGTCTCCGAGGGTCATCGATCCGGTGATGATGGAACCGATCGGCTGGAGGACATTGTATGAGGTCATCATAGATGCACTCATTATAGCTGCCCGCTCTCTTCAAGGGAAAGGGGAGATATCCCACGCGGGTGGGGTGGGGTTTCCAAACGCACTCTTACGGTTTTTTGGGAGCAGTCGTATGCGGTGCGTGGAGGAGCTCTGCGACAACCTCGCGGTCATCCCAGCGTTCGCGAGATCCGTTCGGGCCCATAATATATGGGTCTGTGCCTTTGCCCGTGATGAGGACAACCTTCTTCCGCGGTGAAGTGCTGGCTCGAACGAGTGACAAGGCGAGTGCGATGGCGCCGCGGCGATCAAGGAGAACATGGTGCGGTTTCTCTCCCATGCCGCCCTCCATTTCACGGAGGATCTTTAGGGGGTCTTCGTCGTATGGGTCCTCGTTGGTAAGGATGACGTGATCGCATCGCTCGGCGGCGATCTTGCCCATCACGGGGCGCTTCCATGTGTCGCGGCCGCCTCCCGTGTTGCCGAGGACACAGATGCGCTCGTACCCTTCGAAGGCATCATAGACTGCCATAAGCGAATCCGGAGTATGGGCATAGTCGACGATCACGTCGAACGGCTGCCCCTCGTCGATGCTCTCCATGCGCCCAGGGATCGAGCTCACCCGAGCGACCCCTCGTCCAATAGCTTCGGTCGGCACTCCAAGTTCGCGGGCGAGGACAGCCGCAGCGAGAATGTTTCGTGCGTTAAAATCGCCTCGAAGCGGAGTCGCGATCGCCGTGTCTTTCCAGGTGAAACGGAGCCCTGCTTCGTCGGACTCGTACCCCGAGATGTCTGTCGTCGAAAAGGGGATCGCGTGAACGCCGGGGACTTCGAAGAAAAAGTGCGCATTTGCATCGTCGGCGTTCCCGACCATAAGCCGCGCGCGCTTCTTTGAGCGGCCAAGCTCGCGGGCGATCGAGAGTTTGGCGTCGCGATAGTTCTCGAACGATCCGTGCGACTCGATGTGCTCAGGAGCGAGGTTGGTAAAGATGAGTGCATCGAGATCGATCCATTTGTGGCGGAACTGCTTGGCGCCCTCGGAGGTCATTTCGATGATCGCATGTGTGCATTTCGCGCGCGCAGCATCGGCGAGGAATTTTTGGACGAAGAAGCGCCCTGGCATGGTCATCTTCCGAAGATTGCGTTCGTTGCGCTCAGCGATCTTGAAGCGAAGCGTTCCGAGGAGCGCGGTGCGGTGACCCGCCGACTCGAGGATCGCGTTTAGGATCTCGGCGGTCGATGTTTTTCCTTTGGTTCCCGTGATGCCGATCACGACAAGTTTGCGCGAAGGGAATCCGTAGAGAGCGGCGCCGAGAAAAGCGAGTGCTTGATGATAGAGAGGGGAGAGTGCATTGAAGACGGGCGCCGGGAGGATCTGTTTGATCGATCGCAGGAGTTGGTCCATAGAGATGGTTCAGGATCGGATAATGACGAGTGGCTAGCGGTTTTTGCCGAGACGTTTCAGTGCCTCGCGGATGCGCTCCTCGGTCTTGCCGTCCGAGACAGCAGCAAGCGCTTCCTGGGCTTCGCGGATCGAGTAGCCGAGCGACTGCAGCGCGTCGATCGCGTCTTTCTCTTCGGCGAGCGCCGGGTGCGTCCCTTCGGAAAATGCCGCAGCTTTTTCACGGAGCTCGAGGATGATCTTTTGGGCGGTCTTTGCACCGATGCCGGAGACCTTGGTGAGGTATGCGCTATCGCCGGAGCGGATTGCGGATGCGAGCGTTGCGACCGGAGCGAGATCGATGATCCCGAGTGCAGAGCGCGGACCGATCCCGGAGACGCCGATCAGGAGTTCGAAGAAGCGCAGTTCGTCCGCGGTGCGAAATCCGAAGAGGTCGATCGCGCTTTCCCGCATCGCCGTGTAGATCCAGAGTTCCGCGGCATCGCCTGGCGCAAAAGTGCCGAGCATGCCTTCGGGGACATTGACCCGATATCCGACCCCGCCGGCCAAAAGGACTACGGAACGGTCGAGTGTCGCATGAATGGTGCCCGAAAGATAGGCGATCATAGGCCATATCATACCACGACACCTTCTTTGGGCCTTTCCCGGGAGGGTTCCGAGCGCCCGTGCCGGTCCAGAGGGGATTCCGGGGAGTTTCGAGGAAAGACTTGCGTTTTTTACGATCCGTTGCTAGGATACCGAGCACTTATGGCAATCACGACATCAGCCAAACGAGCCATCCGCGTCGCAGCGCGCCGCCGTGTGCACAACGTGCGCCGCGTGGATGCAATGCGCGAGGCGGTGAAGACCATGCGCAAGCTTGTTGTTGCGAAGAAAGTTGCTGAGGCAGAGAAGATGATGGCCTCCGCATACAAGGCGATCGACAAGGCAGCCAAGCGTGGCGTCATCAAGAAGAACACCGCCTCCCGCAAGAAGTCTCGCCTCATGGCCCTCGTTCGCAAGAATTCCGGAAAGTAATCGTCCTCAAACAAAAATCGCCCGAAAGGCGTTTTTTGTTTTCCGAAAAGCCGAGTGGCTATGCGTCGGCGTTGCCTTTTTCGCGCTCGTTCGCGCTGACGCGCTCCTGCACCATTTCCGCGACTTCGTGCGGAAGAATGTTCGATTTGATGAGATAGCTTGCCGCACCGAGTTGGACGCCCTTTTCGATCTCCTCGCGTCCGCCGAGATTCGAGAGGATGATGACCGGGATATCTAAGGTCTTCGGTTCCGCCTTGAGCTTCTCGAGGATCTCGAAGCCGCCCATGTCGGGGAGCATGATATCAAGAAGAATGAGATCCGGATGCTCGCCAGCCGCTTTTGCGAGCCCATCGGCTCCCGTATTGGCGGTCAGAACAGAGAATCCGCTTTCGATCAGCTTGCCGCTCACGAGGCTCGAGAGAAATGCATCGTCCTCGATACAGAGTACTTTCTTTGGTCCCATGTCCCCTAGTATATGCGCAAGCCCAGAATGGCGCAAAGCCCCCTGGGGATGTTTCGCATGGCGGGGGTACGATTGGCGCGCCCGCGGGACAGGTTCGCCCGATGTTTTCGGGTGGTACCATACACAGATGTCTGCAAAGCCAAGATTTCGAGTCCTTCTCTATGGATTTGTGCCATTCGGGAAATACCGCACCAATGTCTCCGAGCAGTCGATCCGACTACTACCGAAAATGGCTGGTGTCAGAGCGGTTGTGCTTCCGGTGCGCTTCGACCGGGCGCAATTTCTCCGGGAGATCGCGCAATTCCAGCCGACACACATCCTCGGACTCGGGCAGTGTCCGCGCGGGAGGAAGATTCGGGTTGAACACCGGGCGGTGAACACAATGAAAGACGTTGCGGCTTCGGCGCGCCCGATAGACCGGAGATCTCCGCCCGCGGTCGTGTTGGCTTGGAAGATCCCGCTGTCGCCCATGATGCGAGCAAGCCGGAACGCGGGGACGTACGTGTGCAACTATTCGATGTATGTCATTGCGCGCGCCGCTGAGCGCTCGGGGGCCGTGAGCGCGTTTCTGCATATTCCTGCTCGCGTGGATCCGAAGCTCGCAGTAAAAGAGATTCTGCGAATAATCTCGCAGCAAAAAGGCACGTCGATTGGGCGCAAATTGCATTGATTTCCGCGCGGGCGTATAGTGCGGGCATGACGCGGGCACTTGCACCACTATTGATCCTGGGGTACCTCCTCCTTGTCCCATTCTGTTTTTTTGGCGGAATGGCTATGTCGGAGATGGCGATGCCTAGCATGAGTGGTCATGCGCATGAACTGGCTGACTGTGTGTCGGGCGGCGCGATCGGTTGTGCGCATCTCGCCGATCCCCATGCTCCAGCAGGTGGTCACGGCGACATGTATCTATCGCTCACTGAGACTCCGCTTCAGTCCGGCATTCTTCTGCTCGTTCTCCTTGCTGTCGGTTTTGCGATCCTCCGAATCAATGGCGCTCAGCTTGTGCGCATCTCCGCGCATGATGTGATGCGGACCGCGCATCTTCGCGCTCCTCGCGCCTATACACGCCGGGATCTTTTTGCGCGCCTTGCGCTTTTTGAAACGAGCCCGAATTTGTCATAAGCGGTCGACCTCTTCCGATCACGGAGTGGAGATCGAGCCGCGCAGACCTCGTTGTTGAGGTTTTTTCTGTTAGCCGTTCGTAAAAATTCGAATGTATGGAAAAGATGACAATATGGCGCACCTCTTCGCCGGCTCGGCGAAGATCGTTCGCGATCCTCTTCGGAGGCGTGCTGCTCGCGATGGCGGTCGTGGTGCTTGGTCGTGCTGCGGTGCCAAGTGAGGCTGAAGGCGGAACTCTTGCGCGCGGGGCATCGGCGAACCTCCTTGCGGCAGTCGCAATTGCCGGGGAGGAGCGTGCGGAGGAGGTCGGGAGTTCCTGGCCTGGAGAGCTGGTCTCGCTTACGAGTGTGCCGGTGCAGCCCCCGCGCGAAGGGATGATCGCCTCGTGGTCGGTGCATGTGGGTGAGCGTGTTGCTATGGGGCAGGTGATAGGAATGCTTTCTGCGGCCCCTGCGATGCCGGACGCCCTCGCTATGCTTGCGGAGGAAGAGAAGATGGCGGCAATGGCCCGCGTTGATGCAGAGGCAAAACGTGCATATGCGAGTGAGCGACTTCCGCAACTTATCGCGCTCCGAGAGAGCGTCGAGCAATCGCTGGCGGCATCGGAAGAGATCATCGGGAGTGGTGGGGCATCAACCTCTTCGTTTTCGATGATCGAAGCGAAGAGGGCAGCGATTCGCGCGATGTTGCGTGGTGCGATGGCGAAGACATATCCGATCATGTCGGGTCAGAGTGTTCTTCCGTCCCAATGGACCGCGATCACGCTCAGAGACGGGATCGGTGCACAGGACTCACGGCAGAGAGATCATTTCCAGATGGTCATGTCCACCGTGCTCTCCGATCTCGATACTCCGGACAGTGTCCCCGTGACATCAGGACTGAAATATTTTGATCTCGCCATCGCGCTTGCTGACTCTTCGCTTCCCGATGGGAATGGACTTACAGAAAAAGAGATCACGATGCTGAAGGACATGCTCCATAAAGACCAGGAGGCGTTTATTATGGCGATCGATAGTCTGCGGGCAGCTGAACTCATGGCGGTCGATACGCAAAAAATGGCGTTCGAGCAGTTGAAGATGATCGAGAATGACATCGCGATGCTCAAGCAGGACCTCACGATGGCGGAAGGTGATCGCGCCGCAAAAGACGCTTCGCTGCTTGCGGTGAAGCATGCTGTTGTTGGTACTGCTGCGATCAGGGCACCAGAGCGCGGCATCGTATCGGCGATCATGAAGAAGACCGGCGAATACGTCATGCCCGGAACGCCGGTTGCGGTCGTGACAGACGGAGCAGACAGTGAGCGGATTGTCCGGTTTCGTATTCCCGCTAATGCGGCAAAACCGTCAGTTGGCGAGATGCTCTCTGTTGTTCGAACAGGATTTCCGGATGCACCCCGTTCGGCCCGATTGATCGGTGTCGGAAGCGCGCTCGATGAGGGCGGGGCGATCATGGCTGATGCGGTGCTTTTGGACGCATCCGATTGGCCCGTCGGTGCAGCAGTTCGCGTTCTTGCGCCATCCGGAAACACGCCGGTGACAGTTAAACTCTCTTCGCTGTGGTGGGACGCGAGTGGAAACCCAAACATCTGGGCAGTCTCGCTCGGCGGGCGCATCTATGCGAAGAGCCTGACGCTCGGCCGCACGCTCGGCGAATCAGTCGAAGTTCTCGCCGGCCTCTCGCGCGGTGATCGCTACATCGAGGACGCGACGCCCGAGATCGTGGAGGACATGTTGATTGATGATATCGGGGCGACGAAGCGGGGAGCGGGCGACTCCTCGTCCGATGCGGCGATGCGAGCGATGGGTATGTAAGAACAACTCTGGATATGTTCAACAACATCATTTCTTGGTCGCTTGGGCATAAGTTTGCTGTCCTCTTTGGCGCCTCCCTGGTCGTTCTCTTCGGCACGTGGAGTCTTTGGACAATGAAGATCGATATTCTTCCAGACATCAACAAGCCGACTGTGACGGTCTTTGCAGAAGCTCCGGGTATGGCAACAGAAGATGTCGAGCGACTCATTCTCATTCCGCTGGAGTCTGCGCTTCTCGGAGCGCCGGATACCGAGCGGGTCCGAGGGAACGCATCCTTTGCTCAGGCGACCGTGAATATCGAATTTGCGTGGGGCTCAGATATTTATCGGAATCGCCAGATTGTTCAGGAACGCCTCTCGCAGGCGATTCTCCCTGCGAACATCACTCCGATCCTTGGCCCGTCGACATCGCTTCTTGGGGAGATCATGTGGGTTGGGATCACAACCGAAAATCCCGAGATCACCCCGATGGATCTCCGTACGCTCGCGGATTGGACGATCCGACCCGCCCTACTCAAGACTCCTGGCGTTGCGGACGTGCTTGTTATGGGTGGCGATGCTCGTGAGTGGCAGATCAACTTGAATGCTGAGCGCATGCGCCGCGAGGGTGTCATGATCGACGACGTGCGTGCGAAGGTTGCGCAAGCGCTTGCCGATAAAAGTGGAAATTATTTCGTCGCGGGCAAGAAAGAATATCCGATCCGCATCATCGTCGCGCCGAAGGAGGTGGAGGAACTCGGGAGGATTGCGATTCGGGGCGGCATGGGCGGATCGATGAGTGGCGGAGGAGAGGTCATTCGTCTTGCGGATATTGCAACGATTGAAGAAGGACCGAGTCCGATTCGTGGAAGCGGAGCGATCGATGGTAAGCCGGGTGTCGTTCTCCGCGTGATTCGTCAGCCGGATGCACAAACACTTGATGTGACCGACGCGATCAATGCGACATTTCGCTCACTCGGAGCAAGTATGCCGGAAGGAGTCCTGCTTCACTCGGATCTTTTCCGACAGGAGAACTTCATTCGCGCTGGACTTACAAACGTGATCGATGCGCTGCGTGACGGAACAATTCTCGTTATCGTGATTCTCATCATTTTCCTGATGAATCTGCGAACGACAGCGATCACGCTCACGGCCATCCCGCTCTCCATTCTTGTCACCGCGATTGTCTTCAAGCAGCTCGGCCTCTCGGTGAACGTGATGACGCTTGGTGGGATTGCTGTGGCCGTTGGAGAACTTGTCGATGATGCGATCGTCGATATTGAGAATATCTTCCGACGTCTGCGTCAGTGGAAGTCGGAAGGAAAGAAGGGAGATCGTGAGGAGGTTGTCCAAAAGGCTTCAATGGAAGTGCGCAATAGTATTGTCTATGCCACGGTTCTTGTCGCAGTCGCATTTCTCCCGATCTTCTTTGTCTCCGGACTTGAAGGGCGGCTTCTTGCGTCGCTCGGCGCAGCATATCTCGTCTCGCTTGCCGCATCGATGATCGTCTCGCTGACTGTCACGCCGGTCCTCGCGGCACTGTTTCTCCATGAACGGTCGCTGGTGGACCATGAGCACGAAACAAAGATCGTCCTCGGCATCAAAAAACGTATCGCCCCAGGAATCCGCTGGTGCATCGGGCATGTTCGATGGGTCGGCGGAGCGGTCCTTGTCGCGATTCTTCTGACGGCGGGTTCGTACGCGTTTGCCGGAAAAGAAGGCATCCCGCCGTTCAATGAAGGGTCAGCTGTGATCATGCTTTTCTTGCCGCCGGGAACGGCGCTCGAGGCAACCAACGACTACGTTTCGCGTCTCGAAGCAGCACTCCTGCAAATTCCCGGAGTACGGCAGGTATCAAACATCGCCGGTCGCGCACCGAGTGATCCGCATGGCGGGAGCGTCAATTCGAGCGAGATTCAGATCGCGTTTCAGGAGGGTGCGTTCGAGGAGGATCGTGCGCGACTTTTCCGCGAGATCCAGATGACACTCGAGCGTTTCGGTGGCGCCGACTATTCGCTCGGCCAACCAATCACGCATCGCATTGAAATGCTCCTCTCTGGCGTCCGTGCCCCGATCGTTGTCAAAGTATTCGGAGACGAGAATGAGCAGATGGACGCAGCCGCGCGGCAGGTTCTCGCGGAACTTCGGACGCAGCCAGGGATCAAGAATCCACGCATTCAGCAAAATAGTGTCGTGCCAGAATTTCGGGTGTATGTCGACTCTGATCGCCTCGCGCAAGCGGGGATCTCATCGGCCGACGTTGCGAGCGATCTCGAGATGGGATTGATGGGCGACACGATCGGCGAGGTGCGCCTCGGAAGTGCAACGGTTCCGGTCGTGGCGCGCTATGACGATGAATCAAAGGGTGCTGCGTCGTCGCTCCGCGATCTCGCACTCCCGTACGTGAACGCGGCATCGTTGGGAAGCGCAGCGGATGTGCGGATCGAGGGCGGGCGGAATGCAATCGATCACGAAGGCGGAAAGCGCACGCTGACGGTTACCGCGAATTACGAGGGGCGCAATATTGTCGGCGAGGTCGACGCAGTGAAGGCCGCCCTGGAGCGGCAGAAACTTCCAGTTGGCGTCACGCTTTCGCATGAAGGGAACTACAAAAGCCAAAAGGAGAGCACCGCCCGACTCCTTCTTGTGGGAATTGTCGGCATCCTTGGGGTGGTTGCGATTCTCTATTCCGCATTCCGTTCGGCTGCTGTTGTTGCGATCATGCTCGCGAATGTGCCCGCTGCGTTTCTGGGAGGCATGCTCGGAGTGTGGCTTTCGGGTGGGACCGTGTCCTTGGCTCATCTGGTCGGCTTTATCTCGCTTGCTGGTATCGTATCGCGTAATGGGATCATGCTGATCGGCCGCACGCTTACGCTCGTGCGTGATGAGGGTGCGCCGTTTGTGCCGGAGACGATCGTGCGCGCGACGCTCGACCGCGTGACGCCGGTCCTGATGACCTCGCTGGTGACCGCGCTCGCTCTGGTCCCGCTCCTCCTTGCTGGGGATGCGCCAGGGAAGGAGATGCTTCACCCGCTTGCGGTCGTCATGTTCGGCGGGCTCCTTGTCTCGACCGTTGTCTCGCTCTTCCTGACTCCCGCGCTCTTCTACCGATTCGGCGAGAAAGTGACGGTACGCGGAAACAAGGAATCCACATCAGGGTTCTAGCGAAGAGTATGCATGATATCTATGGGCGCGATAGCCCTGATCCGGTCTCGGAGAACATTACGAAATTCAAAAAACATACACATCTATGAACAACTCAACATTTCTTCTCGGCATGGTCGTTGCACTTGCAATTGGAGGTTTTGGAGGGTACACGATGGGGCAAAAGGGGGCGAATTCGATCACTGCGGCACAGGTGCAGGAAATGACCAACATGATGGTCGCCGATGGCGAGCGCATGAAGAGTATGGGCACAATGATGATGCAGGCCGGTGCGATGATGGAAGAGCGGGGAGCGAAGTATCGGGATGAAGAGATGGTGATGATGGGGAAGGACCTCTCGGTGAACGGAAAAAAGCACGAGGCAGATGGCAGAAGTATGACGGAAGGCGATATGATGGGGATGACTGCGGATGGGGCGATGGAGGATATGCCGGGGATGAACATGGAAGGTATGGACCATAGCACCATGGGAATGTAGCTGCTGCGGATCATTATGAAAGGAAACACGCAACATCGGATATACGGTCTTGTCATCGGAGGCCTTCTTCCGCACTTTGCGTTTGCGCATGGCGCATATGCACTCGACGAGCGCATTGCCGCATTCTGGGGAAGTCCGCTCGCGCTGATTGCGGCAGCGCTCCTCGTTGGCACGCTCGGCGGAGGGGTCCTCTATGTTCGAAAGCGCAATGTCGGCGATGCGTGGCGTTTCGGCGCGGCATTCGCGACACTCTCGGCCATGATCCTCTTTGCGCTCGCGTCCGGATCGACAGAACCAGCCCCGTCTGCGCTCGGTGAAGGCGCGCTCACCGGCGCCGTTGCAACGGTGTACAAATCGGCGACGTGCGGCTGCTGCGGCGGATACATCGAAGAACTGAAGCGCCAGGGCGCGACCGTCGAGACGCGCGTTCTCGGCGAAGCAGAGCTTACAGAATTCAAACGCGCACACGGGATCGCCGAGGGGGCGGAGAGCTGCCACACCTCGATCATCGATGGATATGTCGTCGAAGGGCATGTGCCGATCGAAGCGGTCGTGAAGCTGCGTGCAGAGCGTCCTGCAAGCACAACCGGGATTGCGCTTCCCGGAATGCCGAGCGGGACGCCGGGGATGCCGGGACCGAAGCGTGGAATCTATGACATTCGCACGCTCGACGGGTCGGAGTTCATGAAGATCTAATCCGGACCAACTATGCACACATCACACGAACATCAGCATGATCACCCGACTCCACCGCCAGACACCGGTGCAAAGGATATGGAGCGGATGAGTCATCTTGATCACGATCGCGCGATGACCGATCCCGCGATGGCAAAAGCGATGGAGTACGATATGCGCCGGCGGTTCCTGATATCGCTCGCGCTCTCGGTGCCGGCGTTTCTCTATTCGCCCGCTGGAGCAGAACTGCTCGGTGGCCCCCTCGTGAGCCCGATCCCGGTCAACCTTCTCCTCCTTGTCCTTACGACGCCGATCGTGTTCTGGACCGGATCGATCTTTGTCGTCGGTGCGTACCATGCGCTCCGCACTCGCGCGCTCAATATGTCCGTCCTGATCGCGACCGGCGTCCTGGCGGCGTATCTCGGAAGCATTGCGATCGATCTGCTTGCCCCAGGAAGCGAAACCTTCTACGAAGCATCCGCGCTTCTCGTCACGTTCGTGCTCTTCGGACATTGGATGGAAATGAAGTCGCGACGCGGGACGTCGGATGCGCTTCGTGCGCTTTTCGATCTCGTTCCGCCTACCTCGACCGTGATTCGCGACGGAAGCGAGGTCATCGTGCCGAGTGCAGATATCGTGCTCGGAGATCGCGTGCTGCTTCGGCCCGGGGACAAGGTTCCTGTTGATGGGGCCATCGAGACGGGCGAAACTGCCATCGACGAATCGCTCGTGACTGGCGAGTCGATCCCGGTGACAAAATCGGTCGGTGATCGCGTCGTCGGAGGATCGGTCAATCAATCGGGATCGGTGACCTTCCGTGCAACTGGCGTCGGCAAGGATACCGTGCTTGCGCGGATCATCGCGATGGTGGAAACGGCGCAGAATTCGAAGGCCCCCGGGCAGCGGATCGCAGATCGATGGGCTGCGTGGCTCGTCGTCCTCGCGGTTGGGGCGGGGATCGCGGCGTTCATCGGATGGTATGTCTTCGCAGGGGCGACGTTTTTGACCGCGCTCACCTTTGCGATCGCGACGGTCGTGATTGCCTGTCCCGATGCGCTCGGCCTGGCGACGCCGACTGCCGTCGCTGTTGCGACTGGTATGGGTGCGCGTCGGGGGATCCTGATCAAAGACGCCGCGACGCTTGAGGGCACATCCCGCATCAGCGCGATTGTGCTCGATAAGACGGGGACGCTCACGGAAGGGAAACCGCGCGTGACCGAAGTTGTCGCATTTGGGGCCACGCACGAGGACGAACTGGTGCGGATTGCTGCGAGTATCGAGTCACGTTCGAATCATCCGATCGCAAGGGCCATCTTGGATGAAGCATCGCGTCGCACGATCGCGCCAGCGTTCGAGCTCGAAGCGTTTGTCTCTTTGTCGGGCCTCGGCCTTGAGGCGACGATCGAAGGAAAAAAGGTTTTTGTTGGAACAGAGCGGCTTCTTGCAGAGAAGGGCATCGTGATTTCCGAGAATGAGAAGGCCGTCGTGGATCGCATGCTCAGCGAAGGCAAAACGCTCTCGCTGGTCGCCGTCGATGGAGCATGCATCGGGGCGATCGCGGTGAGCGATCCAATCCGCCCGAGCGCGGCAAAGGCGATCCGCGCTTTTCGCGCGCTCGGGATCGAGCCGGTGATGATCACCGGGGATCATGCCCGCGTCGCGGCAGGCGTCGCATCGACTCTCGGAATCACCCGCGTCTTCGCTGAGGTATTGCCGGAAGAAAAGGCACAGCATGTGAAAGCGCTCCGCGATGAGGGGAAGTTTGTTGCCATGGTGGGGGATGGAGTCAACGATGCCCCGGCGCTTGCGGGGGCCGATATCGGCATCGCGATCGGTGCGGGAACGGACGTCGCGATCGAAACAGGGAGCATCGTCCTCATGCGTTCCGACCCGTACGATATCGTCGCGGCGATCCGTCTTTCCAAGGCGACCGTGCGCAAGATGCACCAGAATCTCTTCTGGGCGGCGATCTACAACGTTCTTGCGATCCCGGTCGCCGCAGGCGTCTTCATGTCTTCGTTTGGCTGGTCGCTTCGCCCGGAAGTCGCCGCGCTCTTAATGTCGCTCTCTTCGCTGATCGTGGCGTCGAATGCAGTATTACTCCGCTTTGCGGACCGCACGCTCGGGGAGTAGCTAGACTCTCGCCGACGAAAGCACGCAAAAGGGAAACGGCTCAATTCCCTCGAATTGAGCCGTTTCGGCTGCAGTATGGGCTGGCGCCCAGACGCTTTGTGGAGACAGGGGCGGACGGGCGGCTGAAGAGCTCGGGCCTTCCCATGGGGGATTTTCTGTGCTAGCGTACCCCCATCCCTCCTCGTCGTTCAATGGATAGGACATGAGTTTGCGGAACTCAAAATCTAGGTTCGATTCCTAGCGAGGGGACCATAGAAAAAAGCCGACTCCTATCGGCTTTTTTCTATGGTCCCCGAAAACAAGACACCTGCGTGTCTTGTGTCTAGGGATCGAAAGGCGCAGCGTTGTCGCGCGAGCACGCGCGACCGCGAGCCGGGGTCGCGGAAATTTCCGAGCGACGGCGAGGAAATTATCCGTGACCTAGTCCTAGCGAGGGGACCAAATATAAAGTCGCGCCGCAAGGCGCTGATTTTGTTTATTTGGAACGAGCCGGCTTTATTTTCTCCTGACGAAATTTGCACGATGATATCCGAGGAGCGTAAGACTCTCTTCTCTCAAAAGGGATGAGATCCGCGGAGTGGAAATTCCTCTCTTCCGAAGCACCGATGAGATTCGAGGAATCGAGGAGTAGAATCCCTTAGCGCACAATGGGATGAAATTCGAGAAGCAAAGAAGCGATACCCTGGAGCTGTACAAGTGTACTGCGACAGGGTTCGCGCCGCGTGCGACGAAGAAGTTCGCGCATTGTGCGCTAAGGGCTAGAAGCCGAGGCGCTCGAAGAGCACATGCCCCACCGGCTCCCGCAGATCTTTCGACGGAAGGAATTCGGCGAGCTGGTCATGCAGGATATCGAGATCGATATCGCGCGCGACCGGAACAACGATGATCGGCATGAACGCTTTGGTCGATTCAAGGAGGATCTTGTGCTCGTTCGGATGGTCGATGACAGCAAAGCCGTCGAGATTGGCGAAGGGGTAGAACATGCTCCCGGCGCGGATGCCGGTCTTCTTGATCTCGACGCGCATCATGTTCGGTTCGCGCTTGGCGACGAGGAAGAGTGCGGTCGTTGCAGTGATCGTGAGTGCAATCAGGACGAACTGGTTGAACATAAATTCGACGGCCACAAGCGCTCCTGCGAGCACGATCGCCGCAGCGAACCAGTTGCTGTCTTTCTCCTCATGATGATACTCGGGAACGTCCCACTCCATATGCCACTCATTGTATCGCACCGACATTGCGACGCAAGGGACTTATAAGAAGGTGTGGAAAATGAAAGGGCGAGAGATCCGTACTCTCGCCCGTGGAGCTCGGTGTCCGAGCCTACCTCTTCCGTTTTTCGCCCTTCTTCTTTCCGGTCTTGCCGGTATCGTCGTCGATCTTCTTGACGCGAGGGGTCTTGGCCTTCTTCTCATACATTGCTTCGCGCCTGGCTTTCTCGGCGCGGGCAGCTTCGAGCTCCTCCTTGTTCATCGCGGCAGAACCGCGAGCGGATTTCTTTACGGCAACGACGGTGCCGTCGCTGCGAACGCGGAGCGGCTCCGCGTTTTTTGGTGCAAAGCGGAACATATCCTCGGCGCTCTTGCGAGGCCGATCAGGTTTGTGCTTCGCATTCGAATCGCGCCCGGACGTTCCGGACCTCGATTGCTTTGCAGAATGGGTCATGATGCCCTCCTCACAGAATGTACGGTCATCGTAGGCATGAGTGCCTTCGTGAAGCAATTGTACTTGATAGAACACAAAATGTCAAATTTTCTCGAAAAGAAATCACGGCCCTTTGAGGGCCGGAAATGGTGATACTGGTGACGCGATCACTGCGCGTTTCGGAAAGAACTTTTTTATTGAGTGCGGCGGACATGGTCCGCGGTGTGCAAGAGGTCGGTGACGCGCCGCGCCTCATCGTGCGATCCGAGTTCGAGATACGAGCTGCCAGCCGGATAGCCGGGGCCCATGTCTTGGATCGTGCCGCCGATCTTGTTGCGGAGCATTTCGAGCGTGACCCGATGTGCGAACACCCAAACGCGGTGGTGCTGCGTTGCGTCGATGACGACATTGGCGCTTTCGTCGATGCCGCGAAGCTGCAGGAGATCGATGACCGGCTCCCAGCGGTCGCCAGCATAGGCGATGGGCAGGCAGCCGTGGTCGGACATCTGGTCCGACAAGAAGTTCACCGTTGCGCGGGCGTTGCTTTCGCAGATCGGACCGACGCCGATGATCTCGCGGAACATCTCTCGGATCTTCGCGACCATGCCGGGATTCCGGGTGATCGCGAGCATCGCGGGGACGCCGTGGACGTTCTGTGCGATCGCGAGGTGGAATGGTGCGGGCTCCTCTCCGATCACGCGCAGGAAGAAGAGAAGGGGCGATTCGTCCGGGTCGGGAGTGAGGAAATCCGGGAACATGTCCGGGATGTCGTTCTCGACGCCGATCAAGACGGGGGTGCTTCGGCCGTGATAGCGTTCCAGCTCCGGACGGAAGTACGAAAGCTTGGCGCTCTCGGGTTCCGCGTGGCGTTGCCGCTCGGCGATCGAAGGGTATTGCAGCCAGTGGCCGACGTAGTCGCAGTGCTGCTCGTTGGTGAGCTTATTCGCGACGGCGTGCATCTCGATCGCAGTTGCGCGATCAGACAGTGGCCCCATGACCACGCAGAGTTTTTTTGCGTGCGATGCGGGTGCATCGTGGGAAGTCGTGCGTTCCATCGTTCCGTCTCCTTTCTTCTTTTGGGTCAAACAAAGAAGGACAATTCCTCTCTTTTTCAATCACGTTGGGAGAAAAAGTCAAGGAAATGTGGGATTGGGGCCAGAAAATGCCAAGAAGGTGATTCGGTCAAGCGCTCGCGTCCGGGCCGTCGCCCGTCCGCTCCGCCTGACCACGCTCGGTCGACCCGCCTTGCTCGGCGGGATACCCCGACCTCGCTTTCGAATCTCACCTTCTCGCGCAACGGCAAGTCACTTGAAAGCTCCGCTTTCGCGTGAGCCGATTGCGGAGGAGGTGAGATTCGAACTCACGGTCCACTTTCGTGGACGACGGTTTTCAAGACCGTTGCCTTAAACCACTCAGCCACTCCTCCGTATATAATTTGTCGAGCGCAGCGCAGGTTTCCACTTCTGTTAGTACGGCCCGCGACCGTTGCCTGCTCCTGTCCCTCTGCGCACTCAGCCACTCCTCCAAATATGTGTTGAATCTTTCTCGCGCCTCTACCGAATCTCGGCGTGCGTTCCATACTATATCCGAGCAGCGCCACGCGCAATTTCCAGCCGGACGAACTCTGATACAATGCCGGAGATGGCAGAAAAACCAAAAACCGTAGACGCGTATATTGCTGCAGCCCCCAAAGAGCTGCACGCGAGGCTTCGCGCACTGCGCACAGCGATCCGATCTGCCGCGCCGGACGCCGAAGAAAAGCTGAGTTACGGCATGCCGTACTATGGATACGAGGGCCGGCTCGCATATTTTGCGTATGCGAAGGAACACATTGGCCTCTATGTTCCGCCGCCAGTGGTGGCCGATCATGCGAAGGATCTCCGCACCTATCAGACGGCCATGGCGACGGTCCGATTTCCGCACGACAAAGCACTCCCGATCGCGCTGGTGAAAAAACTCATCCGCGCGCGAAAGAAACTGAACGAGGAAAAGCATATGAAGAAAGCAAAGAAAGCAAAATGACCACATCCTCTCGAACATATCTTGGCATCGATCATGGGTCGAAGCGCGTCGGAATCGCGATCTCTGATCCCGAGGGGACGATGGCGTTTCCACGCATCGTGCTTACAAACACCAAGTCGCTCGCGGACGACATTGCGGCACTCGCAAAAGCCGAGCAGGTCGAAACGATTGTTCTTGGTGAGTCGCTCAATTATGCAGGGAAGGACAACCCCATCATGGAGGGCGTGCGAATCCTCGCGCGGGAGCTCGAAGCGCGGGGGTTTCGCACGGCGCTCATCCCCGAGCATCTTTCGTCGCGCGAGGCGGCACACATTCAGGGCGAGCTCGAGATGCATGACGCCTCTGCCGCGGCGATCATTCTGCAAAGTTTTCTTGATCGCGAGCTCACGCGAAGGGGAGAGACTCGCGCGTCGGACGTGGAGGAGGTAGGATAGGCGTCATGGAAAACGCCAACCCCGAAGGACAGGTTCCGTCGCCGGCTCCGCAAGCAGCGGCAGCTCCGATTGCCGCACCCGCCGCTGCGGCAGTGACCGCCCCGTCCAACATCATCACGATCGACGAATTCAAGAAGGCCGAGATGCGCATCGGAACCATCGTGTCCGCCGAGCGCATCGAGGGGGCCGACAAGCTCCTCAAGCTCGCGGTCGACTTCGGAGAAGAGTCGGGTCCGCGGCAGATCCTCTCAGGGATCGCCGAATATTATGCGCCCGAGACGCTCGTCGGGAAGCAGTGCCCGTTCGCGACCAATCTCGCCCCGCGCACGCTTCGTGGCCTCGCATCGAACGGCATGATCATCGCGGGGAGTGATGCAGACGGCGTCGTTTTGCTTCATCCGTCGCGTTCGGTGCCGAACGGAACGAAGCTCTCGTAGCGCTCCGCGCATCAGCAAAGAGTTTTTTCTGGGGAAAGCGCATGTCGGTGTGCTTTTTCCTCTGGACATCGTGGGGTATAATGATTTGCAATGGGATTCTTGTCTGCCCCGAAGTTTCTTTCCATGCCCGCGGTCGGGCTCGATATTTCCGATGACGCGGTCCGCTTCATCGAACTCGCGCCCGGAAAGCACTCGCTCGAGGTCGCGCGCTATGCGACGCGGAATTTTCCGCTCGGCGTCGTTGGAGAGGGCCACATTAAAGACAAAAAGAAGCTCGCAGATACGATCGCGTCTTTGGCATATGAATTCAAACTCACCTACGCGAACGTCGCGCTTCCTGAAGAGCAGGCCTATCTTGCAAACATGAAGATCCCGCGCGTTGCGGCGACCGAGATGCGCGATGCGATCGAGATCCGCCTCGAAGAGAATGTGCCGATCCCCGGCAATCAAGCTGTCTTTGATTATGTGGTCGTCGGCGATTCGTCCGCACGCAAGAAAGAAGCGATCGACGTGGTTGTGTCGGTCCTCCCTCGCGCTGTCGTCGATGAATATCTCGATATGTTCAAGGGAACCGGGATCACCCCTAAGGCGTTCGAATTCGAATCTCAGGCCATGGCGCGATCGCTGGTGCCGGTCGGAGACAACGGTACGTTCATGATCGCAGATGTCGGAAAGATGATCACCGAGATCTTTGTCGTCGCATCCGGCGTGGTGCAATTCTCTGCGTCGCTCGATATCGGCGGCCACTACTTCACGAATGCCGTCATGAAGAAGCTCGGATTGACCGAAGAAGAAGCCGAAAAGATGAAGGTTGAATACGGCATCATCGCCAACGAAAAAAATCGCGCGCTCTGCGACGCGATGCTTCCGGTCATCAACGACCTCAAGCTGCGCCTCATGCAGCACTACACCTACTGGCAGACGCATCACAGCGAGAAGTTCGGAGGCAATATCGAGCGCGTCTATCTCTCTGGTGGCGGTGCGAATCTGCGCGGGCTCCCAGAATACCTCGCAATGGGGCTCGACGTCGAGACGCGCATCGCGAACCCGTGGGTCAATGTGTCCTCATTCGAGGTCTATGTTCCGCCACTTCTTGAACGCGAGTCGCTCGGATATTCGGCCGCGATCGGGCTCGCACTTCGCGATATCATCACGCTATGATCAATCTCCTTCCTCAGCACGAAAAGCGCGCGCAGCACATCGAGTACCGGCTTCGCATTGCGATCGTTGCGTCCGTGCTCGCGTTCTACTTGATGGTCATCGCCGGGTTCGTGTTCGCCCCCGCGTACTACTCGCTCTATCTGAAGGTCCGCAATCTCAATACGAGCCTTGAGGCGCGACAGAGAGCGGTGTCCGCCGAGGTGAGCGATGCGCAGACCTCGCTTGCTGACGTGAAGGCACAGGTGGACATTCTCAAGGCCGGGGGGACCGACATGCCGCCGACGAAGGTGATCGACCTTATTGCATCGAAGCGCCATCCCGGAATTGCATTCGCATCTTTCAGCTACGAAGATATTCCCGGTGCGCGCTGGGCGCAGGTGCGCGGCTTCTCCGAGACCCGCGACGCGCTAACCTTCTTCCGCAAGAATCTGCGCGAGGATGAGCGCTTCAAGGACGCAGAACTCCCAGCCAATGTTTTTGTGAAGGAGACCGATCTCGATTTTTCCATGCGCATCAATATCAAATGATATGAACCGCCGTACTCTCGCCATCCTTGGAACCGTGATCGCACTTGACGCTGTTTTGGCTGGAGGGCTTTGGTATGCGTCGACGCTTATGCAGGAGCTCAAGGCGAGCGAGAAGGACATCACGCAAAAGCTTGCACGGCTCGACTCCGATGCCGAACGCCAGGCGATCATGCGCCGTACGCTCGGTTCGGTCGAAGAAGAGCGCAAGCGCCTGGATCCTTTCTTCTACGACAGTACCGACGAAAGCGGGCTCGACTTCGTGAAGCAGATCGAACAGCTCGGCAAGACATCCGGCGTCGCGCTTACCGTGAATACCGCGACTTTCACCGGGACGGTTCCGAATCGGTTCCGTATGGATCTTCAGTTCACGGGCTCGTGGTCGAGCGTCTATCATTTTGTTCACCTGCTCGAAACCTTCCCCGCACGCCTCTCGATCAGCCGCATCAACCTGACCGCCAACAACAACGCGAAAGATCTCCCGCCCGACGGCGTATGGGGCGGCAATGTTTCGATCGAGCTCTTGAGTATCCGCACTGACACGAAGCCCAAATAGCATCCCTATGCCAAGCAGTATCGACAACTTGAAAACTCGCGTCCTCGCTCTCCTTCGCTCTGCCAAGGAACAGGAAAACAGCCCCGACTTCGCATGGAGGATCATGGCCGGATTTTTCTTCGCCATGTTTCTTGGCGTGCTCGTTGCCGCATTCATCTCCTATCGCTGGGCGACGTCGAACGAGCTTGCGACTCCGATCCCGAAGGGCGAGCGCAGTCCGATCACCGGTGCGGAGATTGCGGAAGCTGCCAGTATCTACGAGAAGCGTGCTGCGGAGCACGAGATCCTAAAGCGGAATCCGACCCGCGCGCCGAATCTGAGCAGAAGCGGCATCGCGGCGCCCGCACTCACGCCGGAGCCGACCGCGTTTCCGCCTGCGGATGCCCCGGTCGTCGCCCCGACTGCGCCGTAGCGAAAATACGTAGCATTCGGTATGCTCGTCGAACGTGCACCATAAAGCCCTCCGATGGCGCTCGTTCCGCTGGTTCAGTATGCTCAAACATAGAGTTCGTTATTCAACAGGTATTCATGTGAAATATTGTTGCGCACACACAACATCAGTGTGAAAGCAGTAGAGACCTCCCCGTAGTTCAATGGATAGAACAGCAGCCTTCTAAGCTGTGGATCCAGGTTCGATTCCTGGCGGGGGGACAAAACGAGATTCAGAAAGTGCCCTGCGGCACTTTCTGCGTTTTGTCCGGCCGGAGCATGTCGTGAGTACGGCGTCTTCGTCGAACGGAACGACAGCGAGGCGAGGTCACGAGCACTCAGGCTTTTGTGAGCAAGGCGAAACAAAAGACATAGTGACTCGGGACACAAGGTGGGCTACGTGTCTTGCGTCCAGGAATCGAAAGGCGCAGCGTTGTCGCGCGAGCACGCGCGACCGCGAGCCGGGGTGAGGCTTGGCGTTTGGGAACCCGCGATGCGGGGGCCAAGCCGCAAGACTTGTTGAGAGCTTTTCTGAGCAAAGCGAGAGAAAAGATCCAACAAGTGGACAGCTCCTGTAAGGAGGTGAAATTTTCCGAGCGTCGGCGAGGAAAATATTCGTGACCTATTCCTGGCGTCTTCGTCGAACGGAACGACAGCGAGGCGAGGTCACGTGGACAGCTCCTTTGGGGAGGCGAGCACTCATGCACGCGCAAGAAAAAGCCGCCAGTGAACTCACTGGCGGCAGTGTTATGGCTGGCTGCGCAAGTTCACGCTCCAGACCGTATGATCGTATCCTTGGTATGTGAATTTTGGCTGCTGGCCAAAAAAATTTGAGAGACGGGTGAATGACAGTTCCCCATGTGTGCCGCCCATCTCTTTGATCGATCGATCTCCGACGGCGTACATGACATATCGTACGGGATCGTTCGGATCCTCCTTGTTCGGCCTCAGGAATATGATCTGAAAAAACTGCTCATTCCCTTGGATCCATTTTGCTCGCATTGCAAGGCTTCTTACGCCAACGATCGTGCAGTCTGCGCACGACCAGTGTGCGTCCGGGTTCTTCGCCCTCACGAATTGGAGGCCGCTATCTGGGTGTTCGGTATAATTGAGAACGATCACCCCCATCACGAACGCGATCGCTCCCAAGCCCGGGATCATCTGAAGAGACGTCCACTTCATTTCGAAAATTCCAACGTGTCTGTCATGAGGAAACAGGAATTTATACACAATGTCAACATCGTGGAATGCTTCAATAGTTTGGAGCCATCTGGATTTGGCTGCCGCTGAGGTTTGGTGCACCCTCAAGGATTCGAACCTTGGACCCCCTCGGTGTAAACGAGGTGCTCTAACCAACTGAGCTAAGGGTGCGTGCGGCTACGATAGCATTCTTCTGTCCAGGAGAAAACTCTGTTGAGATTCGTGCGGGCGCCATCACAGGAATCTATTTCGTGGCGTAATGGTTTGCGTCGAATATTCCCGCCCCTATAATAGCCCCATATTGATTCGTAACGCAAAAGCGCATCATCACCATGGACAACAATAATATGATCATCGGGATCGGCATCGGCGCCCTCGTCCTGATTGCGGGTGTGCTCGCGATGACCGGGTCCGACGCGCCGACAGACGAGCCGGTCACCATCATGACCGAGCGCCCTGCCCCGTCGCTCGGGTCGGCCGATGCCAAGGTCGTGCTCGTTGAGTACGGCGATTTCCAGTGCCCCGCATGCAAGGCATATGTGAACGCGGTCGATGGGATCCGTGCGGAGTATGGCGACCAGGTTCGCATCGAGTTCCGCCACTTCCCGCTTCCGATGCACAAGAACGCGCGCATCGCGAGCGAGGCAGCCGAAGCAGCATTCGCGCAGGGAAAGTTCTGGGAGATGTACCACAAGCTCTATGACGAGCAGGCGAGCTGGTCCAACATGAGCAACCCGCGCTCGACGTTCATCGAATACGCGACCGCGCTCGGTCTCGATGCGGTCAAATTTGAGGCGGATCTTTCGTCGCCAGATATCCGCGGCGCCGTCCAGGCCGATAAGGCAGCTGGTGAGGATGCCGGAGTGAGCTACACGCCGTACTTCATCCTGAATGGAAAGAATTTCGAGAATCCGGATA
Organism: Minisyncoccota bacterium; assembly: GCA_035457505.1. Lineage (GTDB taxonomy): Bacteria > Patescibacteriota > Minisyncoccia > Phycocordibacterales > UBA6899 > DATIBL01. The sequence continues at coordinate 21,839 of DATIBL010000056.1, forward strand.
CGGTGGATGAATTCAAGAAGTTGATCGCGGATGAGCTGGCGAAGGCTGGCGGTGCTGCGGCGTCGAAAGCAACATCAACACTTCCTCTCCAGTAGGCATTCGCATCGTCGCGGAGTGGAATAAAAAAGCGCTGCATGATC
>DATIBL010000057.1:0-3832 GCA_035457505.1 Minisyncoccota bacterium
TGTCGCGATCGAAACTCGTCTCGCATCGCTCGTGTTCTTGCGCATCGAGGGCGAAACAACAGAGGCAGGGGAGCTTGGATCCTTCGGCGTCGTGGGCGACAAGCGCGTTGTTCGTTCGCCGAACGAAGATGCTCCGCTTGGCCTCTATCTCACCTTCTCGAACACCGGAACTGTTCACCTGAACCCCTATGGCGAGATCGCGATCACGCCGATGTTCGGAGAGCCGACTCGCTATGTGCTCGATCCCTGGGCAGTGCTTCCGGGTTCGACGCGCACGCGCGAGGTTCCGCTGATCGCGCCGCTCGCGCCCGGGTCGCATCGGCTCACGCTGTCCTTGAATCGCGGGTATGGCGACATTGTCGATACGGCCGAGATCCAGATCTGGGTGCTTCCGACCACGAAACAATTCGCGCTCGGTGCGCTCCTCTTCGCCATACTCGCGTTCGTGCTCTATCGATCGATCCGGCTGTCTCGCAATCGTATTCGCACGTGATCCCTATGTACGATCGCTCCGCACAGTTTTTTGTCCGTACCTCCCTCGCGCTTTCTTTTGCGATCCTTCTTTCCGCGCCGATCGCGGAGGCATATGTCGCATCGAGCTCGAGCTATCGTCTCGAAGAAGATTCGATCAACATCGCGGGAGGACTTTCGACATCCACGAACTATCGCCTTGAGGATACCGTCGGCGAGGATGCCTCAGGAACGTCGACAAGCGCAACCTACAAGCTGAAAGCGGGGTATCAGCAGATGCGCGATGTCTATCTTGCGGTCACTGCCCCAGGGAATATCACCCTTGCGCCAAATATTCCAACGACCGGCGGAGGGACAGCGAACGGACAGGGAGCATGGACGGTCATCACAGACAGCCCGTCGGGATATACTGCAGCTATCCGCGCTTCAGCTGCTCCGGCGCTCGTCTCCGGGGTGAACAATATTCCGAACTACGTGCCCTCGGGAGCAGACCCTGATTTTGCTTTCTCGACTCCCGCCGCATCTGCGCGTTTCGGTTTTACGCCGGAGGGGACCGATATCGCTACTCGGTTTCGGGACAATGGCATTGCGTGTAATGCCGGAGCAGGAGACACTGCAAACGCATGTTGGGACGCGATCGCTGCGACAGATAAGACCTTTTCCAGCCGAACCAGCGCAAACCATCCGAGCGGCATTGCCACTACGATCAAGTTCCGCGCGGTTTCCGGAGCATCCAATACACAGGCGGCGGGAGTCTATACCGCGACCGCGACGATCACGGTCCTTGCGCGGTAAGTGCGTATCCTCGCAGTCCTTCGGATGATCACCCCTCATGCACATTCCATCGCCGCGAAATCCGTGAAAACAATTCCTCGCACTTCTCCCATACTTTGGCTTTTGGTCCCGCTCTTTGTCCTCGGGGCGGGGGCGCTCGATGCCTTCGCTGCGACGAATCAGTTTACGATCGGCCTCACGGTCGTCGGAGATGTGACTCCGCCGACGATCCCCGGAGGACTCTCGGCGACGCCCGTGAGTGGAACGCAGATCGATCTTTCGTGGACTGCCTCGACGGACGATGTCGCGGTGGCCGGGTACGTCGTCTATCGGGATGGTTCACCGCTTGCGACCACGACGTCGACCACGTACTCGAGTACCGGACTGACTCCGCTCACAGGATACGCCTATTTTGTTCAAGCATTCGACGCGTCACTCAACTATTCCGGAAATTCGGCCACGGTGAATGCGACGACGACCGCAGGTGGGGGAGGGGGGCCGCCGCCCGATCTCATTCCGCCGACTGTGACTGCGCTCTCTCCCGCAAATGGCGCAACGGGCGTTGCGACCGGAACCGCGCTCCAGATCACGTTCTCGGAATTGATCCGCAAGAAGTCCGGAAATATCACGATCCACCGCCAGAGTGATGGCGTTGCGATCGACACGATCGATGTTGCGGGCGTACAGGTCTCGCTTGCTGGAACGGTTGCGACGATCACCCTGACCGCTCCGCTCACCGGGAATACGACCTACTACGTCCTTGCTCCGGCGGGAACGTTCGACGATCAGGGCGGAAACAATTTTGCGGGAATTCTCACAAGCAGCGACTGGGTCTTTGCGACGGTCGATACGACCGCACCCGTCATTTCGGGAATCGGCACGGTGACAACATACACCACGGCGACGACATCGTTTTCGACCAACGAGCCCGCGCTCGCGACATACGCTTATGGCACCACGACCGATTATGGACTCGGGACGATCTCAGAATTCGGATATTCCACGACCCATGCATTCTTTTTGTCGGGTCTTGCGACAAGCACGCAATATTATTTCCGCGTGACGGCGAAAGATACCTCGAACAACACGAGTGCGCCGGTCACCGGGACGTTCACGACGAATACTCCGCCTCCGCCGCCCGACACGACGCCTCCCGCAAATCCGTCCAATCTTACGGCAACGCCCGGCCTCACCTCGATCGCGCTTTCCTGGGTGAATCCTGTTGATGCGGATTTTGCCGCCGTGCGCATTGTTCGCAAACTCGGAGGTTTCCCTGCCGATCCGAATGACGGCGTCCTGGTCTATGACGGCGGAGGACAATCGACAACCGACACTGGCCTTACGGAAGGGACAACATATTTCTATACCGCATTCGCGAGAGATCTGACCGGAAATTATTCTTCCGGCTCGATCGTTTCTGCAACGACAGATACAAGCGAACCTCCGCCCCCTCCTCCGCCCCCACCACCGGGTGGCGAGGATGAGCCTCCTCCGACGGGGGGAGGGACCACGACGCCTCCGGTCGTTCCACCGCCGATCATTCCCGACATTTTCCCGGATTTCCCTGCAACCGGAACTCCGGACGTCGGGTTTCTGAAATTGTCCTTGAATGACTTCGACTTTACCGAGCTCGGAACCGAGGAGCGCCTGCTCCCGATCCGCTCAGGGGTCGTGCGAGTTGACAGCGAAAAAAATCTTCGCATCTCGATCGATTCCGCGAAGGTGCCGAATGTCTTCAAGACGATCACTTTTACGATCGCGCATCCGACCGATCCGGAGAAGCGAAGTTCGCTCCTGCTCCGTTCGAATCCACGCCGCGGGACATACGAAACGATCCTTGCACCGCTCGGCGAGCGGGGGATGTATCCCTTTGTGATCGACATGCTGGATCATGAGAACAAAGGCCGCGTCGATCTTCGTGGAAGCCTGGATGTGTTTGAGTCCGACCGCGCGTTCACGATCCCGATTCCGAAGGAGATCACGGAGCTGGTGACCGAAACCGTCCGGCAAATCGAAGAACCCGTCCGCGCGGTGTCTCCCGTCGCGATCCCGGTCGGCGTGACCGTCGGTGCGTCGCAGGCGATCCTTCTTGCAACGAATGCGAGTTCGTTCTACGACCTCTATCTTTTGTTCTTGAAACTCATCGGCGTGCTCACTGGGCTCTTCCGTCGTAAGCGCAATGAGCCGTGGGGCGTGGTGTACGACTCGGTGACCAAGCGTCCGCTCGATCCGGCATATGTGATCGCGCAGATCCGGGATCAGCAAAAATCCTCCGGTGAGGCGATCACCGACCTCGACGGGCGATATGGGTTCATTCTCAATCCTGGGGAGTACATCATTCAGGCCAATAAGACGCACTACAAGTTCCCGTCGGAAAAGCTGAAGGGCCGCGGCCGCGATGAACTTTACGAGAATCTCTACTTCGGCGATCCGTTCCAGGTGCGCGAGGGATCGGTCATTCAATATAATATTCCGCTTGATCCGGTGGAGTTCGATTGGAACGAATTTGCGAAGAATCAGGACAAGGTCTTTAAGGTCTACTCGCGTCGCGATCGATTCCGCCTTTGGCTCTTCAGTTTCGTTTTCT
>DATIBL010000058.1:0-5885 GCA_035457505.1 Minisyncoccota bacterium
CGGATCTGACGACGAGCTCGCGTTTCATGATCTGGGAAATGTCGTGGGAGGGATTCAAAGAGCGCCCGATCCTCGGATGGGGGCAGGAGAATTTCCTCTACGTGTTCTCGAAGTACTACGATCCGAAGATGTGGAATCAGGAGCCGTGGTTTGATCGCTCGCACGACGTGTTCTTCGACTGGCTGATCGCTGGTGGCGCGCTCGGACTCCTGTCGTATCTCTCGATGTTCGGGGCTGCTGTCTGGCTTATGTGGCGAAAGCTCCGCGACCGGCTCTCGGTCGTTGAACGCGCGATCCTTACGGGCATGCTTGCCGGATACTTCGTGCACAATATCTTTGTGTTCGACAATCTCACGAGCTATCTCGTCTTCTTTGCGCTCCTCGGATATCTCCATGCGCTCTCAGTGGATGTGGACGGTGTGCATGAGCACAAGGCTAAGAAGGACGCTCCGCGTGCACTCGAAGCGCAGGATGCACTGGTCGCGACCGCGCTCATCATCGCTATGACCGCCGGTCTCGTTTATGCGCTCAATATTCGAAATATCAATGCAAACATTGCGTTGATCGACGCGATCCGAGTCGGCGTGAAGCCGATCGGAAACGGGAAGTTCGAGATCCCGATCGCGGACGTTGCATCGAAGGATCTCTTCGGCCGCACCGAAGCGCGCGAGCAGCTCGGACAGATGGCGTTCCAGGCGACAGATCCCCGTATTCCGCCGGAGCTGCGCAATGAGTTCTATCAGCTCACGTCGCGCGCGTTTGAAGACGAGGTTACGCGTGATCCGACGAACATGCGCACGCGATCCTTCGCGGGAATGTTTTACTCGCGCTTCGGGCAGAACGAAAAGGCGCTCGAGCACTACGCAAAGGCGATCGAACTTTCTCCGACCCGCCAGTCCACCTATATTGACCTCACTTCGATGTACCTGAATGCGGGAAATTTTGGGAAAGCGGTGGAGAATGCAAAGATCGCATACGAGCTTGAGCCAGCCTATCCCGAATCGCGGATTTTCTATGCGATCGCACTCATCTACAACAACCAGTCTGCCGAGGCGGATGAAGTGCTTGTGCCGTTCGCGGGGATGCCTCAAGCCTACGATCAGCGCATCGTGAACGCCTACGGAAACACGAAGCGCTTCGATAAGGTGATCGCGCTGGTCGGCGAGAAGATCGCCGGAGGTGATGCGACCGGCCGGGACCACCTCTCGCTCGCGGGGGCATATCTCGAGCTTGGACAAAAGCAGAAGGCAATCGAGGAGATCGAAGTGGCGATTACAATGGACGCTTCGCTCAAGGAGCAAGGGCAGAAAATCATCGAGTCGATCCGAACCGGAAAGCCGATCTAGAAAACAACGAAGCCGCGGACACGCGGCTTCGTTGTTTTCACGGAGAGGGGAGTATACTCAATATGATGGTGATCGAGGAACATGTTCCGCTTGCGTTACACACGACATTCAAGGTCGGCGGGCCTGCGCGATATCTTGCGCATGCGGCGACGGACGCCGAACTTCTCGAAGCGATCGCGTTCGCTCGCGAGCGGGCACTCTCTATTCTGGTGCTCGGCGGGGGATCGAACATGCTGGTTAGGGACAACGGGTTTCCCGGCGTGGTGATCAGGATGGAAGGAAAAGGGGTCACATGGGAGGACTGCGGCGAAATGGTGCGCGTCATCGCTGATGCGGGAGTCATATGGGACGATTTTGTTCGTGAGTCGACCGAGCGCGGGCTGTTCGGTCTTGCCAATCTCTCGGCAATCCCAGGGACTGTCGGTGCGGCCCCGGTGCAGAATATCGGCGCATACGGAGTCGAAGTTGCTGAGATGATCGCATTCGTCGATGTGATCGACCGCGAAACGTTCACGCGCATCCGGCTTTCACGCGAAGACTGCGCGTTCGGTTATCGCGATAGCATCTTTAAACGCAAAGAAGGTGCAACGTTTGTCGTTGTGCGCGTGGCGTTCGATCTCTCGCGAAATGGAAGTGCGAATATCGCATATCAGGATCTTCTGCGATATTTCGACGGGCGCGATCACGCTTCGCTCGGCGCACGCGACATTCGCGAAGCAGTGATCGCGATCCGCGCGAAAAAATTCCCACCTCTTGCGACGATCGGCACTGCCGGATCGTTTTTCAAGAATCCGATCATTGATGCTCGGCATGCAGCAGATCTGAAGACGCAATTTCCCGATCTTCCGGTATATCCCGCAGGAGAGGGAATATCCAAGATCTCAGCCGCATTTTTGATCGACAAGGTTGCTGGTTTTCGCGGTGCGCGTCGCGGTGCAGTCAGATCATGGGATGCACAAGCACTGGTCTTGGTGAACGAAGGCGGAGCGTCGGCGCAGGACATCGCAGGGTTCGCGCAAGAGATTCGTGATCGCGTTCGCGAACTCACGAACGTTGTTCTTGATCCGGAAGTCGTCCATATCGGCATCAATGAATGATCATAAATATTTTGAAAGAGAAATTTTTTTCTTCATCACGATGATGCGAATGAAAAGTTATCCACAACTTTCTGATAAAAGTTCTTGAGTGCACATCACTCACGCGAGATAATTATGTGTAGGAGTGTTCATTTCCGGAAATGTAACTCACGGACACTTCGCACAATTGTGCAGGTCGACTATTATTAGGTCTTAACCTTCACTACTATGGCAGCGAAGAAGAAGGCAAAGAAGGCCGCGAAGAAGAAGAAGATGTAATCATCTGTTCTTCCACAAACAAAAATCCTGCTCCCGAAAGGGAGCGGGATTTTTGTTTTGCGGTGAATTCTTGCCGGAAGCGAACTTCCGCATCGTAAGAACGCCGAAAGAAAAGGCAGGAGTTTGGAGAGTTTGACTGAAAACTTGGCCACAAGGAAACTAGTCAGCCCATAGGCTCTGCGGTATAGTGGGACAACTTTATGGAATTTTTGAAGAAGATCCTGGGAACATCGAGCACTCGGACCGTCAAGTCGCTCGAAGGAAAAGTTCGTGAGATCAATGCTCTCGAACCGCGGTTTGCTGCGCTTTCGGACGAAGAGCTCCGTGCAAAGACTGCGGAGCTGAAAGGCCGAGTCGCCGAAGGGGCATCGCTCGACGATCTTTTGCCGGAAGCTTTTGCCGCTGTCCGCGAAGCATCGAAGCGCACACTCGGTCAGCGGCATTATGACGTGCAGCTTGTTGGTGGCATGGTCCTGCATCGCGGAGGTATTGCGGAGATGCGTACGGGAGAGGGAAAGACGCTCGTCGCGACGCTCCCGGTCTATTTGAATGCACTCACAGGAAAAGGTGTACATGTCGTCACGGTAAACGATTATCTTTCTCGCCGCGACGGGGTGTGGATGGGACAGATCTACTCGGCGCTCGGCCTTTCTGTCGGCGTCATCAATCACGAATCATCATATCTCTATGATCCGACGATCCGCTCAGCGACAGACGACGCTGCGCGCGATGAAACGGGATCATTCCGCGTATTCCACGAGTTCCTGCGCCCATGTCTGCGCCCCGAAGCATATGCGGCGGATATTACATATGGAACGAACAATGAATTCGGTTTTGATTATCTTCGCGACAACATCGCCTACGACGTGCGCGATCTTCGACAGCGCGAACATGCGTATGCGATCGTTGATGAAATCGATTCGATCTTGATCGACGAAGCGCGCACGCCGCTCATTATCTCTGCGCCTGCGCAAGATTCCGAATCGCTCTATGCGACATTCGCGTCGATCGCGCGATCGCTCGTCGAAGGGGAGGACTACACGGTCGACGAAAAGCTGAAGGCGATCCAGATCACCGACAGTGGGATCACGAAGGCAGAGCAGGCGCTCGGGATCGAAAATATCTACACCGACAAGGGTGTGAAATACGTGCATCATCTCGAGACTGCGACCCGCGCGAAGGCGCTTTTCCAGCGCGATCGCGAATATGTCGTCCGCGAGGGAGAAGTCGTGATCGTCGATGAGTTCACTGGACGTTTGCAGCCTGGCCGCCGCTGGAGCGAGGGCTTGCATCAGGCGATCGAAGCAAAAGAAGGCGTGAAGGTGCAGCAGGAATCGCGCACGATGGCGTCGATCACGTTCCAGAATTACTTCAAGATGTACGGCAAGCTCGCGGGTATGACCGGAACCGCGTCGACCTCCGCCGAGGAATTCTCGCGCATCTATGGCCTCGAAGTTGTCGAAGTTCCGCCGAATCGGCCTTCGCAGCGCGCAGACAAGAATGATCTGATCTTTCAGACTGAGACTGGGAAGTTCACGGCGATCGCACGGGTCGTCAAAGAGTCGCACGAGCGCGGTCAGCCTGTCCTGATCGGAACCGCATCAATCGAGAAGAACGAACTCCTCTCGGCGTTTCTCTCGCGCGAGGGGATCCCGCATGAGGTGCTGAATGCCAAGAACCATGAGCGCGAGGGTGAGATCATCGCCCAGGCCGGTCGGCTTGCGTCGGTTGTGATCGCAACCAACATGGCGGGCCGCGGCGTCGACATCAAACTCGGCGGCAATCCGTCAACCAAAGAAGAATACGATGAGGTTGTGTCCCGTGGCGGCCTGTTTGTTATCGGCACCGAGCGGCACGAGGCGCGCCGTATCGACAATCAGCTGCGCGGACGCTCCGGTCGCCAGGGCGATCCGGGTACGACGCAGTTCTTCGTTTCGCTTGAGGATTCGCTTATGCGTATTTTCGCGTCGGATACGATCAAGTCGATGATGGGCCGTTTCGGGATCCCGGAAGATGAGCCGATCGAGAATCGCATGATCTCGCGGGCGCTTGAGAATGCGCAGACGAAGATTGAGGGATTCCATTTTGATGCGCGCAAGCACGTGCTCCAGTACGACAACGTTATCAACTTCCAGCGCCAGACGATGTATGCGCGCCGAAGGAAGCTGCTCCTTGGAAAGACTGAAGACGTGAAGGAGTACCTTGAACAGATCCTCGAGAAGGCGGGGGAATATGCCGAAACCGCCCGAGCGGCGATCGAAGAGAAGCATGTTGTGCTCGGCGACCAGGCGTTCTACGAGGTCGTGCGTCGTCTTGCGCTCCAGTCGAATGATTACTTCTGGATCGATCACCTCGAGCTTATGGATTATGCGCGTTCCTCGGTGAACCTGCGCGCATACGGGCAGCGTGATCCGCTCGTCGAATACAAGCGCGAGGCGCTCCGGCTCTATAAGGAAATGGAGGAATCGATCATCATACAGATTCTCGATATGATCCCGAAGCTCCAGGTCGGCGCATTCACCCAGGAAGAAGCTGAGCTCAAGCGTGTTGCCGCACAAATGGAACTCGCGGGTGGATCGAGCGAACAAGCAGCCGCGAAACCAGCTGCAGCACAGGCACCGAAGGGAGAGTCTGGCGAGCATATCGGCCGCAATGATCCGTGCTTCTGCGGATCAGGGAAGAAGTACAAGAAGTGTCACGGGGCGTAGAGAAAAACCCCGCAGAGTGCGGGGCTAGATCGGCGCTCGCTTTGGAGGAGCCTCCGCGAATTCTACGGCAGGATCGGCAGAGAATTCTTGCAGAACGGAATCAGGGTCAGCGGCGTTGATCTTGGCAACATACAGCGTCGCAAGCTCAGGGTCGGTCTCGTGTTCGAAGAGCGGCTCAATCGCAATGACTCCGGCAATACCGGCAAGTCGCGCAATGGATTCATCTACTGTTGCGAGATCGCGCAGTTTAAAATGGATCGTTTCGAGGGACATGCGCCACTCATCGTCTGGTCTTTTCCTAGCATAGCTCGGCTTGCTTAAGCCGAGAAGGGAGGCATGCAGACGCTGCGATTTGAATGTAGACTATTCTCATGATGCGGACTTCGGAGGAACGTGGTTTTCGTGCAACAGCGATCGCACTCTTTGTTGCTGCGATGCTGATCGCTGGTGCGCTCGGATTTCTCGCCGGACGCAGT
>DATIBL010000059.1:0-11830 GCA_035457505.1 Minisyncoccota bacterium
TTCTCCGCGGCCGCGAACGAGGAAAGTATCGCCGGATCCGCTCTCAAAATTGACCTGCAATCCGACGTTCACCTCAAGTTCGCGCTCAAGCCGCTCGCGGATCTGTCGGGACGTCACCAGCTTTCCTTCGCGACCTGCAAAGGGCGAATTATTCACGAGAAAATGCAGCTCAATCGTCGGTTCGTCGACTTTGATCGCAGGAAGGAGCTCGACGAAGGTGTCCTTGGCGATCGTATCTCCGATGAAAATGTCCGGAATACCGGCGATGATCGCAATGTCCCCCGCTCCGATCACGGTTTCTTCTGCGCGGCGAACGCCCTTGAAGGTAAAGAGCTTTGAAACCTTGGCGGTATAGGTCGCCTTCCCCTCATGGAGAACAGAAACGGTTTCGCCGGCGCTCAATTCTCCGCCATAGACGCGCACAACGGCGAGGCGTCCGAGGTAATTGTCGTAGGCAAGGTTGAACGGCTGCGCGCGGAACGGAGTTGATCGATCCGTCGGCGCAGCAGGAACCTTCTCGAGAATAAGATCAAGCAGCGGGGAAAGATCCTTTCGCTCCTCATCAAGCGTCTTCATAGCCACTCCTTCGCGGCCGATGGCATAGATCACCGGAAACTCCAGCTGCTCGTCGTTGGCTCCGAGTTCAAGGAACAGCATCGACACATCGTCAATCGCGCGCGCTGGGTCGGCTGCAGGTTTGTCGATCTTATTAATGACGACGATCGGCTTCATTCCGAGCTCGAGCGACTTCTTCAGCACGAAGCGCGTCTGCGGCATCGGTCCTTCCTGTGCGTCAACAATAAGAAGCACGCAATCAATCGAGCGCAGTACGCGCTCGACCTCGCTTCCGAAGTCGGCATGGCCAGGAGTATCAACAATGTTGATCTTTGTCCCCTGATAGATCGCAGAGGTGTTCTTGGCGTAGATCGTGATGCCCCGCTCGCGTTCCAGCGCGTTCGAGTCCATACTCTCGCCCTCCTCGAACATGCCCGTCTGGCGCATGATCGCATCGGTCAAGGTGGTCTTGCCGTGATCGACGTGTGCGATGATCGCGATATTACGGATTTCCATACAGAATCGTGTTCGGGGATTATGAGCCTCTCGTATTGATCAGCTGCTGTTTCGTAAAAAATGCCCGCACCAAAGCGAGCAACGCACACATCATACCATAGACCAAGGAAAAAAGAAAGCCCTGGACGGCCTCATTGCTGTATTTCTCAAAGGTTTGCCTTTACAAGACATCTCGTGTATGGTGATGTCGTGAATAACCGACCCGACCGAGAACACAGCCATTCGCGGAGCGAGGACCGCTCAGGATCTCGCGATCATCGCAGTCTTCCGAACCGAAGAAGCGAATCTCCGCGCCAGAACGGGCCCATCCGTGAGGCACGACCTCGCCCGGGCACGACCATCGGCGGAATCCCGATCGAGGAGATCAAGAAGATCAAAGAGCGCGCCCAGCAGTTCGAAGTTCAACCGCAAAAACCGACCGGACGATACATGCGCCCGAGCACCGCACCGCAAGAATTTCAGCACCCGCGAGAAGACGCCGCAGAAACGCGCCGTCCCGCTGCTCCGCGTGCCAATGCATCCTGGGGTTCCGTCTCCGACTGGTACAAAGAGCACCTCGAAGGCGACGATACGTTCCACGCAAAGGTACTGCTCCCGAACCTCCTGCGCCTGATCGACCCGAAGCGCGGAGAAACGATCGTCGACGTTGCGTGCGGCGAGGGATTCTTTGCTCGCGCCATGGCCGAAAAAGGTGCTTCGATCACGGGCGTCGATATTGCCGCATCCCTCATCGAAAGCGCGAAGCGAAACGATATGCCCGGGATCACCTACCATGTCGGCTCGGCGGTCGAGCTTTCAACGATCGTGAGCGGTCCGTTCGATCAGGCCTATTCGATCCTCGCACTCCAGAATATGGAACACGCCGATCATGCCATCGCCGAGGTCGCAAACGTTTTGAAGAAACAGGGGGTTTTCCATCTTGTGCTCAATCATCCCTCCTTCCGCATCCCGAAGGCATCGTACTGGGGCTACGATGACTCGAAGCGCGTCCAATTCCGCCGCGTCGATCGATATCTTTCGGAGTCAAAAGAAGAGATCGTTATGCATCCCGGCGCAAAGGTTTCCGAAAAGACGATCTCCTATCATCATCCCCTGCAATGGTATGTGAAGCATCTTGCAAAATCGGGCCTTCTTATTGACCGCATGGAAGAATGGATCTCGCACAAGACGAGCGACTCTGGTCCCCGTGCAAACGCCGAAAACCGAGCACGAAAAGAGATCCCGCTCTTCCTGTATCTCCGGGCAAAAAAGATCGGATAGCAAACGGACCGCCATATGGCGGTCCGTTTTTGTGCTCCTACATCGCCGCCTTCGAACCGTTGCGGGGCTGCCACCAGCGGTAGAAAAGCAGTTTTGCTGTTTCGGTCGAGACAAAGTACGCCGCGACCAGCCCGAGCGCGACTCCAATATGCGACATGGTCGGCAGTGTAAATCCGAATACTTCCCGCGCCGCTGGAATGAACGGCAGTGCGATCGTGAGCGCAATGACCGATCCGGTGAGCCCCATCACGAAAGTGCTCGGACGCTTTGCCTTCCAGAACGGAAGCATCGTGCGGATCGAGAAGAGAAGCACGAGCTCGGTCAAAATGCTTCCGACAAACCACATCGTCTGGAGCGTTGATTCGCCGAACTGCTGGAAATATCCGAAGAATGAGAAGTCAAAAATCGTCGATACGATGCCGAGCACGATCGCCACGGCAGTGATCTCCTTCACCTGGTATCCCCTTGGACGGCGGAGTTCTTCTTCATCGACAGAATCGCCCGCAATCGAGATCATCGGGAAATCGGAGAGCAGATTGAGCAAGAGGACCTGGATCGGAAGCATCGGGAGATATGGAACAAAGAGCGAGGAGAGCGCGAGGGCGTAAAAGTTGCCGAAATTCGAGGTCAAGGTTGCCTTCACATACTTCAGTGTATTTGCGAAAATCTTTCGTCCTTCGCGAATTCCGTCGATGATCGTTTCGAGCGACGGCGAAAGCAAAATGATATCGGAGGCATCCTGTGCGATATCTGACGCGTTTGCCACAGCGAGCCCCACATGTGCGACCTTGAGTGCCGGAGCATCATTGAAACCCTCTCCGAGGAACCCAACGAGTTTTGCGTCGCGGAGCGCGCTGATGATCTCGAGTTTCTGCTGCGGCGTCGTCCGGGCAAACACGTCGGTCTCAAGCCCCACACGAGTTCGCTCTTCCTTTGAGAGTGCCATGAACGCATCGCCGGTGATGACGCGCGACTCATCTCGCAGAATTCCCGCCTCCTTCGCCACCCACGCAGAGACCTCCTTGCTGTCTCCGGTAATGATCTTCACCGCGACGCCAAGACGATGCGCATGCTCGACTGCGCGCTTTGTTGAATGCTTCAACGGATCTGCAAAAGAGATCATGCCGACGATCGTGCAGCGCTCTTCGTCTTCTGCAAGCGCGCTCACAGTACTTTTCGGCATTTCGTGGTATCCCACAGCAAGCACACGACGACCCTTCTTCCCCTCCTCGTTCGCCCACGCGATCGCCCGAGAATCAGTCGAGTGGCCGCAAGATTCTGGCGCACCGCGGAGGACGAGCGCGCGCTTTCCTCCCATGTCGACAAGGACGCTCTCGCGGCGGCGCACGGGATCAAATGGCAATTCATCGATCCGCTCGATCGACGCAAGCGCTGCACGGAGCTCTTCCGAAGCTGCTTCGATGATCGCGCGGTCAAAAACGCTATTCTGGACATTCCCCTCCTCCACAGAAAGCGGCTCCGCGAGTGCATACCGCAGAACCTCGTCGCGATCGCCGTAGATCTCTGCAACAGAAAGGTGATTCTCCGTAATCGTGCCGGTCTTATCAGTACAGAGGATCTCGATCGACCCAAGGTCTTCGATCGCCGAGAGGCGCCGCGGAACCACCTGCTTCTTTGCGAGTGCGAGTGCGCCGCGAGAAAGCGAGATCGTCGTCACGAGCGGCAGCGCCTCCGGGATCACGCTCACTGTGAGCGCGATCGCAAAGATCAGAAACTCTCCAACGTTGATCGTATCGTGGTGTACGAAAAGGTTGAGTGCAAAGACGAGCGGGATGGTCGCAAGTACCATTTTGAGAATAAACATGCTGAATCCGCGAATCCCCTCCTCGAATGCGCTCGGGCTCTCTGCGTCGCGCATCGCCGTCGCAATGGAGCCAACAAGCGAGCGATCCCCGGTTGCAAAGACGAGAAGTTCCGCATCGCCCGAAAGCACTGTAGTTCGAGAGAATCCGATGTTCAATGCCTCATACATGCCCGTCGGGGCCGCCGCGAGCGGTCCGGCGCGCTTTTCTACGGGGATAGTCTCCCCGGAAATCGGCGATTCATCGACGGTCGTTTGATCGGCATGGATGAAATACCCGTCCGCCGGAAGCATGTCGCCTGCATCAAGAACGACGATATCGCCGGGAACGACATCGCGGACAGAGATCGTCGCGATCTTTCCGTCGCGACGAACACGGGTCGTGCGCTCGATGAACGATTTGAGAAGCCGAAGCGATTTCTCTGCCCGGAATTCCTGAAAAAATCCGAGCGTTGCATTCAAGAGCAGGAAGAGGAAGATCATTCCCGCGTCAAAATACTCTCCAAGCGCAACGGCAATTCCGGATGCAGCAAGCAAGAGATAGACGAACGCGGATCGGAACTGGCGGAGCAAGATATCCCGCCAGGTCACCTCCTTGGCCGAAAGCAGATTCGATCCGACCAGAGTTCGATGTTCAAGAGCGCGCTCCGCGGTCAGTCCCGAAGCCACAGAGTCGAGCAGCGCGAGCGCCTCCTCTTTCGTTTTTGTTGCAATCTCCTGGTAGGTTGTCGTTGTCATAGTTCCTATTTTTCAGCTTTCTCATCACCGGAAAATCCGAGCGAGAGCGAATTGATGCAATAGCGTTTTCCTCCCGCGTCTTCTGGGCCGTCGTCGAATACGTGCCCGAGATGCGCACCGCACGCGGCGCACACAACTTCCGTCCGATGCATCCCCTGACTCTCATCGGCGACCAGCCGAACAGTTCCGGATTCGACCGGGCAGGTAAAACTCGGCCATCCGGTCTTCGAATCGAATTTTGCATCGGACGCAAACAGCGCTACCCCACAATTAGAGCAGCGATACATCCCTTTCTCATGATGATTCCAATACGCTCCGGAGAACGGCGCTTCTGTTCCCTTCTCGCGCGTCACATGATAGACCTCCGGCGCAAGCTGTGCTTTCCAATCGTTCGAGGTGCTCATGGTTGCGCCGCAGTCGATCCCGGTGTGATCGAGACCAGGCCGATATCGACGATCTTTTGCTCGGTCGGCCGCCAAATGATTGCGCGCACGATCTCGCCCTGATACGGGTAGATGAGGATCTTATCTCCAACCGCAGCCTGCGACCAGAAGGGGTCCTCCTTGAATGCCTCCGGATTTACCATCTCTGCCACCCGCGGCTTCACATCTGCGGGAAGGATCACCGAGCGGCCGACTTCAGCAATGATCGCGTCCTCCGTTTTCGCAGTCTTTCCCGATGACCAATACCAGACCGAAACGCCAGCAAGCAGCCCACCAGCAAGAACGCCGGCGAGGACAAGAAGGATCGGGGACGGACCACTTGCAACTATCGCGGACTTGGTTGCCATCCGACGAACAGCAGGATCTTTGAGATTGAGGCTCTGTTGGGGTTCAGTGGGCATAGATGGCGAGGAGGGCAGAAAAGGATAAGACGGCCGTTCCGACATTACTCTATTATATAGTATCAGCTGAGCTCAATCACCAACTCCCATTTTCCGGTAAAAAGAGGCTAGCGTCTCCAAAGTTATCACGGAACACTCATTTCGGCCGGAGTTTCCTGCGGCAGGCCGTCAACAATATCTTCCACAGCTTCTGGGGCCGGCACGACTGCCTCTTCCGGGCTCGCTTCCGGTTGGAGTACTGGTTCTTCCGCCGGAGTTTCAGTCGAGACACTCTCATCTGATGGTGCTGGTGCCTCGGGGGCGGGTTCTTCAGACGGCGTTTCCGATACCGGCTCACTCGCTGGCGGCTCTGACTCGGATACCGGTGCTGGTTCAGGATCGGGAGCTGCTCCGCTGCTCGCGGGAGGAATGCTCGTCGGCGAGCACGCACCCGGTGTCGACGCGAGCGCACCCGCAGCAACCTGCATACAGTACGGAAGTCCGGTCACCGTATCATAGATCGTGATACCTGTCGGCCGCGACCCTGTTCCGATCTCCACGGATTCCTCCGCGACCACGCGGCGAGCAGTGATTGTCCCTGCGCGGATATTTCCTTCTTCATCGATATACCAGCTGCCCGACGCACTAGCGATGCGCGATACGTTGCGAATACCGTGACCATTCAGATCAAGATTCTGTAGGATCTCTGCTGCACCGGTTCCATCATCGATCCAAACCATTCCGGCTTCAGTGGGTTCCGCTGCAGCTTTCGGAAGAATGCGCTCGACGGAAAGATCGATGAACATGAGGATCTTTCCAACGCGAACGGTTTGCTCGGTCAGCGTTGTCGATGCCGCCGCAAGGCCAGCATCGGGAGAAACAATGACGTGCTCCTGTGCGCATGTTTCGACGGTGTCGGTGTAGGTCTCGACTGCCCGCACGAGATCGCTCCCCTCTTCAACATCAGCTCCGCCGGATTCCTTCCGCTCGCGGACGATCTCCTTGCTCGTGCAAACTGGCGTCCCGCTCGCGACTCTCTCGGTCATCACTTCGATCGTCGCTTCGGAAAGATACTCCGCTCCGTCGAATTCCTCGAGCGCGATACCGACGATCGCTCCGGCAACAGGACTCGATGAACCGACCGCGCGCATACCAACACCAGGGAGATTCGAAAGTGCGATACGGTCGCCAATCTTGATGGGGCCATTCTCTGTCGATACCTTCACGGGAACGCGACCCACGAGACCGACCGGGAACGCGGGCTTATCAGAGAGCCAGCGATCGCTTTCTCCGAGAATAATACCCGGCTTGGTTGCCACAACGCCGAGAACAACATCCGTCTCTGTCGCGGCCTTTCCAACGAAGTACTTCCCTTCCGTCGATACGATATCTCCCGCTTCGAGCACGTCATCAGAATAGTAATTCTCTGCAAGGTCTGTTGCGCCGGTGGTGTAGCTCACTGCGCTCACGCGTCCGGTCGTTGAGGCGACACAAGATCCATCATTATCAACGCAGAGTCCACCATACCCAATCTGGAGTCCGGCTGCCGTGACGGTCTGATTCAGCTGACCGATCGTGGTCGTTCCTGCAGCTGTCACCTTGAAGCGGGAATTGCTATTGTATTGCAGATCGAGGAAGTTGCCCGTGAAGGAACCGCTCCCTGCCGCAAAGTTCATCAGGAGGCCAGCACCCGAGAATGCGCTCGACTCTTGGAAGAACTGCGCCATCGACGTCGCCGTCGTCATGCTTGCGGTATAGAGGCGCAGCACGTCCCCCTGGGTGTTGCCGGTGTTCTCTCCGTAGATGGCGGCGGGCGTAGAAGTACCACCAGCAAGACCCGTAGTGATCCCTTGAATGCCAAAGGTGTGGCCGGTGCTGCGGATACCCGTATTCACGCCAAGCGTATTTTCTCCGACGCTTGCAACGACCTCAATGCCGCGGACAAGATTTGAGAGCGAAGTGTTATCCGTGATGCGCAGAATTCTTCCGACTCCAGTATTGGGCGTCGTTCCAGTCGCCGCATTGATCACAACCGTTCGATCGCCAACCTGAGTGCCCCCCGCAGCTGGGGCGAAGGTGTAGAGCGCATGGACGCCTGTGATGGCCGTCGTCACTCCGGAGATCGAGGTCGAAGCATCGATGAACATCCGAGCATGCGATCCGCCATAGTTTGTCGTGGTACCGAATCCAACAAAGCCATTCTGGTTTACGCCAGCAACATAGAACGACGGCGATGAGCTTGCGTCGTTTGAGATCACAAAGGCAGGATTCGTCGTATCCATTTCGACTGAGAATTTTGCCCAAGGCGATGTTGTCCCAACGCCGACGAGGCCCGCATTCGAGACCGTAAATTTCTCGCCTGTCGCATTATTGAGAGAGAGGATCTTTCCGGAGCCAAGCTGGGTCGTAGAGGCAAGGGCAACCGAGGAAGAGGCATAGATATCGAGCAGTGAGTACGCGACTTCCCCGAGTGTGCGGGTATCGAGTGTCAGACGATCCCACTGGGTATATTGTGTATTTCCGCCAGAAAGGTCTTCAATCGTTCGCGCGCCGGGCCCCGAGTAAACGTTGGCAGAAACAACGGTGCTGGCACTCCCAGAAGAAAGACTGATCGCGGGTCCCGTTCCAGCCGTATCGACGATACTGTTACTGGAAATGACAGTGCGATCTGCATCAATTGAGATATGCGCCGTCACACCGGATCCAGCGTTCGCATAGAGCATGTTTCCAGTAATGATATTTTCATCCCCAGAGGTACCAGCCGAGTTAACGACGATTGCGTTTGATGAATTGTTGGCGATGAAATTCCCCGATAGCGTATTATTTGAGACTTGGAAAACTCGGATACCGGTTGCCCCACCTTCTACTGTGTTGCCAGAAATTGAGTTTCCGTTTGCTTGAACATAGATTCCCTCTTGCGTTGCGCCGGTTATCGTATTCGCAGAAATTGAGTTTGCCGTTCGAGGAGTTGCACCTCCGATATAGATACCTCTCGCGACGATATTTATAATATTTCCATGAACGGTATTGTGCAGGCCCGCAACAATGATGCCATGAGACGTAATAGCAGTGCTCATATAACTCACCTTGTTGTTGGAGATAACGTTATACGACGGGTTTGTTCCGGAAAGAGAAATTCCCGTTGATCGAACATTCGTCACGATCAAGGAATCGATAGTGGAACTCGATGTCTCAGAAAGAAGGACTCCAATATATCCGTTTCCACCCTGATTCTCTTTATTTCCGTTGATCTGGAAATCCCGAAGAAGTATCGACTGTGAATTGTAGGCTGCAATAATATTCGCACTCCCGGGCGTCGAACTCGCAAGTGTGATCCTTGTGCCGGCCCCCGCTCCGATGAGGGAGGTCGAGGTTGCCATGACGATGGCATCGCCAGCTGCAGTGGAGGTCCCCACACGGAAATCTCCTTCGAGGAGGTAGACCTTGCCACCTCTTCCGTTCCCATACGCCGCCGTGATCGCTTGGTTGATCTCCACTTCATCGTTGTTGTAGTCCGCAACGTAGTCCGCATACGCTTTGTTGGTGGAATTGTATGCTGCAACGATATAGGTACCGTCACGTCCTTTGCCGATACACTTGCCGGAGGTGTCCTGGAAACAGCCGCCGGAGAGACTGATGCCGTTGGCAAATGTGCTTGTTGCCGTGGTACTGGTTGCCGTGAAGTATTCTGCTCTGATGTCCCCTGCCACTTCGAGTTTGGACGTACTGGTGGTGGCAGTGGCTCCGATCAGGACTTGGGAGGTGGAGGAGGATACTCGTGTGAGTCCGGCATAGTTGTATGTCCAGTTCACTTCGGAAGAAGAGCCTCCTCCGACTGCGTCTGTTCCACAGAAGAAGACGCCGTTGGTGTCTGATTTGAGATCACAGGAGGCAGCATTGAGATTGTTCACGCGGAGACCGCCGTTGGAGAGATGGAGACCGCCGGCAGTGGTGACCTCAATACCGTTTGCGAAGGTACTCGTTGCTGTTGTCGAGGAAATATTGAGCGATGACGCCTGGAAGATACCGCTATTGAAGACCGTTACTTTGCTTGCATTGTCTGGTCCGAGGTCGGTGGAAGAAGCGGTGGTGTTGGTGAGATTTGATCCGAAAGCGGAGGCACCTTGGGCTGTGGCGAGATTGTTGTATCCGAAGGCAGACGAGAGCAAGCCACTTGCAGTCGATGATGCTCCCATGGCCGACGAAAGCGTCCCGAGCGCCCAGTTCTGATAACCGAAGGCAGAGGAATTCGTCAGTCGGGCAATATTTGCGCGTCCGAACGCAGACGCATTCGTTCCTCCTGTCGTATTACTCACACCAAATGCCGCAACGCCGCTTGCCGATGCTTCAACAGCATTTGAATCTCCGAATGTAAGGGAGCTTCCTGCTGTTGCATTGAACGTATTACTCGATCCAAACGCGCTCGAATTTTGCGCCGTAATGCTATTCGATCGTCCGATCGCCATTGTATTCACGTCGTTCGCTGTATTACTCACTCCGATCGCGATGGAGTTCAAGTTTCCAGACGTATTACTGATACCGATCGAAATATTACTAGACCCGCCTGCGGTGTTCCCCCTTCCGACTGCGATCGAGTTCGCCCCAGATGCCACCTGCGTAGATGCCGTGCGCACCGACTGGAGATCAAGCGCAAAGATACCACGTGCATCAGCTTCGGTTTCACCGAGAATAACGGCTCCGTTCAAGCGAGTCAGAATACCGCGTCCACCAATCTGATACTCCGCTCCGGAGGATGTTGCTGTCCCGATCGATACGTTGCTCGCAAACGTCGACGAAGCTGTCGTAGATGTTCCTGTAAAGAATTCTGCGGCGACCTGGCCAGTGACCGAAAGCTTCGCATACGGCGATGATGTGCCGATGCCGACATACCCATTGTTTGCCACAGTGAACATTTCGCCGACGGTGTTATTGAGAGATAGCAACTTCCCTGCTCCCGTCTGAGTTGTGGAGGCGAGCGGAGCGGTAGTGGAGGCGACGATGCCGAGGAGAGAGTACGTCACTTCGGGGATTGCGCCGGAGGGATTTTCGAGGGTGATGCGGTCCCACTGGGTGAATTTGGTTCCAGTACCCAAATTGCTCATGCGAGTGGCGCCCGTGCCCGTATAGGTATTTCCGACGACAACATTATTCGCTCCCGCTGCAATATTGATCGCAACCCCAGTCCCGGCACTGTCAATAATATAGTTGCCGCTGACCATTGTCCGATCCGCATCAACAAAGAGATTCGCAGACGATCCGGCACCTGCATTGTCTCGCAAAAGATTCCCAGTCACTTGGTTTTCCGTCGGATCGTTGAAATACACAGCGATACCCATGTCCGCGTTATTTGCGACAACATTATTCGAGATAAGGTTGTGTGTACCACCGGAATATACGGCAATACCGATCCCGGCACCGCCAACGATGCTATTCCCTTCAACAATGTTTCGCTCGGCGTTCACAGTAAGGTGGATGCCGCTTCCGCCCGCACCAGTACCTGAAATACTATTGTTTGAATATCGATTTAGCGTTCCACCGGTTTGGATGATGCCATAAATTGAATTCCCAGGTAATTGATTCCCTTGAACGATATTTCGAGACGAGGCATTAATATCGACCCCCGAGGAACCATGGAGATTTATGATGCTATTCTCAACCATATTTCCATCGGAAGACGAAAGGAGTCGAAGGCCGCTGGACCTTGTACTGCTCGCCACAATATTCCGGATCGTGGACGTCGAGACCGCAGTGAAGACAATGCCATTCTGCGTTCCGCTGGAGTTCCGCGGCGAATTCCCATCGATCATCAGATCCGCGATCGTAATAAACGGCGTTCTGTTGGCATCGATCACATCGACATTGGCGTTGGTGCTGGAAGCGATGAAGATACGAGTCGAGGGGCCTTGTCCAATAAGTGATGTACTGGTCGCCATCACGATCTTGTCCCCTGCTCCGGTCGACATCACATAGTCTCCCTCAAGAAGGTAGACTTTTCCTCCGCGGCCGCTTGCATATGCAGCTTGGAGAGCAGCATTGATCTCTGTTTCATCAGAGGAGAAGTCGGCAACATAGTCCGCATACGCTTTGTTTGTGGAATTGTATGCTGCAACGATATA
>DATIBL010000060.1:0-2167 GCA_035457505.1 Minisyncoccota bacterium
AAAATGAACTGCCCGGGCTGGAAACGCATCTGTGTTCCCTCTTTGTGCTTGAGTCGCACCTCGGTAATGGTGTCGTTCACGCAGGCGACGGATTCGACGACATATTCGCGTCGCGGCACGACAAGCGTCCCCAAGATCGTGCGGTAGATGATCGCGGCAAAGCCGATCACGACAAGCGTGAACATGTAATATTTAAGCGCCTTCACCATCGTGACATCGCTCGCGATCAGAAGGACATGAAGCGATGCGAAGAAGAACGCGGCGCCAAGAAATTTGTGCGTGAATTTCCAGATATGATACGGGAGCTTCACAAAAAACGTGAGCACCAGAAAAAGGATCATTAGTCCGAGTGCAATGATGCCGTAGTTCACTGCCGGATCGCTCGAAAAGAAGAAGAACTGAATGGCGCCCGACCCGCCGGAGAGCAGGAACTTCAGCGCAAGAAATAGCGGATGGAAAAGCAGGAGAACGAATGCGAGTCCTCCGAGAATATGATGCGCGATATAGACCTTGTTCATTCCCCCGAACAGATCCTCCATCCAGCGTACGCGGGCGGCGAGCGCAAGGTTGAGCGCAAACATTGCCATACCGGCAAGTCCGAGCATTTGTCCGATCGAGGTCGTCACAAGCCGGAACGTGGTCTGCCATGCGGCGCCGACGAATCGCGTCTCAAGCGGATACGCAAGCGCCCAAAGGACGATCGGAATGACCGACGCGACAATAATGATCGGCCAGCCGAGCTTCATGCCTTTCATGGGAAAAAGTATATCACACGCGCAAAACGACACAGGAATCTTTCCTCTACCAGCGGCCCTCGCGGTTACGTTCGCCTCGGCGATATTCGGCGATCCGCTCTCGCATCGCTGGCGTCATCTCCTGGGGCAAGGCATCGAGAGGAAATTCGCGGACATCGAGGATCTCGCGATTTGGAGTGGGTTGTCGCATGACCGTAGAAGTTTGAGCAACAAGCACTACGATCGTGTCGTCTCTGCGCCAAAGCGCTCGTCGATATGAACCGAGCATAAACGCATAACTCTCGATCTGAACTCCCGCCTCCTCAAGTGTCTCGCGCTTCCCTGCTTCCTCAAGACTTTCATCTTCTTCGACCATTCCTCCAGGGAGTTCCCAATACGGTCGATACGATGGACGCACGAGCAAAATACGTCCATCACGAACGACTAGCGAGAGGACGCCAAGCTTCGAACGCCTGAAAAGTGCATCTTTCAGTCGAAAGACCGCGAAGGCAATACGATAGAGAGGCGAAAGCAATCGATGCGGCATAGGTTGGTGATGTATTCTAGCACGCCGAGAGAGTTTCGGAAGAAAGAAAAAACGGACCCTTGAGGATCCGTTTCGATGAACGTTAGATGAGATCGCCGCCGCTTGCTTGGTGGCGGATCGGCATGACCTTCTCGCTGTCGGTCGGAGATGTGGGAGATTCGGGCTCGCGCGGTGCCATCTCGAATTTCACTTCATGCCGTGCCGCAATGCGATCGTAAATGAAGCGCAGCCGGTTGAACACGAAGATGAAGATGTCTCGAAGGAGCTTGAGCGTCAGGATCTTGCGAAGGATACGGAATCCCATGCTCCACGGCCAGAACGCCGTCCAGAGATAGATCTGCCCCTTGTGGTCGCCGACGGAGACGCTGGCAACCCACTTGGTCTCGTATTCCTGAAGGAACGCCTGGAGCTCGGGCGGATAGCGACCAGAATTGAGGTTGGCGATCCATTTCACGAGCTTCTCATCCGGAATGTTTTCCTCATATTGCCTATTCGAGCCGTCGCATGAGAGATGCGCCTTCCAGACGTCGCGGCAGGATCTTTTGCGCTGCTCAAGTAGCTTGATGAGCGCATGGAGCGACTCCTGCCCGGACAAGCTTCCGGCAACAAGTTCGAGGCGATGAGCGTACTTCTGTATCCACTCAAGCTGAGCAGTCTCAGAAAGCTCGGGGAGTTCAGGAAGCGGCTCGCTCTCGTCTAGTTTGAGTCTGTTCCGAATCTCTCGGCTTTGGAAAAGGACATCGGAAAAGCACTTCTCGACGACCTTGAGTATGCGCCCGATCTCTTCTCCGCGCCTGCGATGCAAATGTGCCGAGAGGTCGTCCCAGCGGAGCATGCCCCAGCCGATGCCGATGATCACATATGCCACGACACC
This sequence comes from Minisyncoccota bacterium, assembly GCA_035457505.1. Lineage (GTDB taxonomy): Bacteria > Patescibacteriota > Minisyncoccia > Phycocordibacterales > UBA6899 > DATIBL01. The sequence continues at coordinate 2,156 of DATIBL010000060.1, forward strand.
GGCGGCCTGTAT
>DATIBL010000061.1:0-2272 GCA_035457505.1 Minisyncoccota bacterium
GATCACGACAAGCTCCGCAGCTTCTTTTTCTGCAAGTTCTGGGCGGCCGCCATTGGTGAACTGCTCCATTGAGTCCTTGCGCTGTTTCGCGAGGCGCTTCAATACCGTGAGCGCCTTGTCGTCCTCAAGCATATCCTGAGGCGTGCGGCGCAGGGTTACCAGCTCGTTCACGAATGCCGTCTGGATGCCGCGCAGGACCTCGAGTTTGAGGGCCTCCTTGGCGCGCATGGCGTTCTTGATCTCATCTTTGATGGTTTGGTGCAGCATAGGCGGGGAAAAATCGAATATGGGGGTAGTATAGCGCCGCAACGGGATCACTTCAACGGAGCCCGTGGGAGATTGACAGAAGCTGATAATATGCTAGAGTATAGTCGGAGCGATCGATCGGTCGCCGGTGTTTCACAAATTCGAAGAGGAGGGAACGATGAAAAATCGTTTTCTGAGAGGTAATCTGGGCGATGCCTGGGGCAAGCGGTCACTTTCGCTCAAGAAGCGTGCGCAACGCGAAGCGGAGCGCATGTTCAAGAAGGGCGACCTTCGTGGGCTGCTCGACTACGTCGGAGAACTGTCTGAACGGTCCTTCAAGGACCCGATGACCGATCTCCTGAATCGCCGCGGGTTCTCCGAAATGATGGAGCTCGTGGTCAAACCTATGATGCAGCGTTCCGCGAAGCGGGGCGAGGCTGATGCGCATCGTCGCGAAGACGACCGCCGCTCAACGAAGAGTATCGCAGTTGCGTTTATCGACCTCGATCGCCTGAAGCGGATCAATTCGTTGCCTGCTGGACACCTTGGCGGCGACCGCGTGATCCGCGCGCTTGCAGAGCATCTCGTTCGTGCCTTCCGCGAGACGGACATTCTCGCGCGGATCGGCGGAGACGAATTCGTCGTCGTGCTTCCTGGAGCTCCGGCCAGCAAACTCCGGAACTCCCTTGAGCGGATCAATCTTTCTTTCCAAAAGGAAGATTACGAACTCGGCGAACCCTACACCCCTTCATTTAGTTTCATGGTCCACGAGATCGAGTCGTGTGATGATGTGACCGCCATGGTCGAGGAAGCGCTGGCCAACGCAGATAAGGAGGTTATGGCGCAGAAGCGTCGGCGCGATCAAACGGCATAAAGCCTGTTCATTCAGAACGGCGGGAAACCCCCGCCGTTTTTTGTTATCATAGATCCATGAGTCGCGACCAAAAGAAGCAGTGGTATCAAGAGTCTCCGGATGCTGTTTTGCATGCATTACACGTCGATCACGCCAAAGGGCTTTCCGGCGCCGAAGTTGCGCATCGCCTTGGGATCGACGGGCGCAATGTGTTCCGCGAGGCAGTGCGGGAGACCCTGATCGAGCGCGTCGTCAACGAGCTTAAGAATCCGCTCGCCTTCATTCTTCTGATCGCGGGTATGGTCACGACAGTCATGGCCGACTACGTCGATGCGAGCGTGATCTTCATCGCGCTCTCGATCAATGTCGCGATCTCGCTCTATCAGGAAGGCCGCGCAGATAAGGCGTTCGAGCGGCTCCGTTCCTCCCAGGTCAAGCGTGCGACGGTGATCCGCGATGGCGAACGCAGGATCGTGGACGCGAGTGAGCTGGTGCCGGGCGATATCGTTGTGATGGAAACCGGCGGAAATGTTCCAGCCGATCTGCGTATCATTGAAGCAGGGAATTGTGCTGTAAACGAAGCGGTTCTGACTGGCGAGTGGTTCGAGGTGGAGAAGTTTGCGGAAAAGATCGATCGATCAGTCACGATCACCGAGCAGAAGAACATGCTCTGGATGGGAACGCTCGTTACTGGAGGTTCGGCAAGAGGTGTCGTCGTGGCCACAGGCATGAAGACCGAGCTCGGCGCGATCGCCGCCGGACTGGCAGAAAAGGATACCCAGCGAACCCCGCTCCAGGAGAATGTCGCAACCATCGCGCGCTTTCTCGCCTATCTCGTTTTTGCGGCGCTCATCGCTATCTTTGCGCTCGGACTCATCCGGGGCGAGTCCTTCCGCGAGCTTTTCCTGATCTCCATCGCGATCGCTGTGGCAGCGATTCCCGAGGGGCTGCCGGCCGCCGTGACCGTCGTCCTCGCGATTGGCATGGAGCAGATCCTGAAGCGAGGCGGATTGGTGCGCAATCTCTTGGCAGCAGAGACGCTCGGTTCAACGACCGTCATTCTGACCGACAAAACCGGAACGCTCACTGAGGCCTCGATGCAGGTCGCGCGCGTGCTCACGCTCGGATCGCTCGTGCTTGAGGCGAGGCATACCGGAGCGGGAAAGCGAGTGC
>DATIBL010000062.1:0-18830 GCA_035457505.1 Minisyncoccota bacterium
GTCGGTCCGATCCTGAAGGTCCAGACCTGCATTCGCGATCGGATCGCCGAGCTCCGCGACGAGGGGAACAATAACTGGCTCAATGTCGATCCCGAGAAGTCCTTCGACGGCTGGCGCATGTTTGAAGCGCCGTCTGGGGCCGCTCCGGTTCAGAAGAAGGCCAAGTGACGAAGTAATCATTCTCCGCTCTCATCTCACAGATGGGGGCGGATTTTCTTTTTGCTTCATGGGAAATCAAGAACATGCTCTTCTTCATGGAGAGCGGAGATGCAAAATTTCCGTCGGACTATCCGCGCCGGTCGAGGTAGGTTTTGGCGCGTTCGACAATGTCGACCGGGGTCAGCTTCGCTTTCACGATGAACTCCACTGCGCCGAGTTCGGTGACGCGCTCGGCCTCGTTGGCGTGCACGAGATTCGACGCAACGATGACGGGGATGGCGCGGAGGGATGGATGCGCCTTGAGTTGTTTCAAGGTCTCGAAACCATCGAGGACCGGCATGAGAATATCGAGGAGGATAAGATCGGGGGCATCCGCAAGCGCCAATTCGAGGCACTCGGCGCCATCGCGTGCGACGAGAACGCGGAATTGATCCGTCCGAAATCGCGTGGCGAGCACTTCGGAGAGGATCGGATCATCGTCGACGACAAGGATCGTCCGCTCGGACGATTTTGTCTGGCGAAACGGTTCGGACAGCGCTGTGTCGCCCAAGATCGCGTGGATGCGTTCGATGATCTCTTCGGGAGAGAAATGTGCTTTCACGAGCGCGTCGTGGATGCCGAGCTCCTTGAGCCGCCCGAGCTCGACCGACTGTCCGGAGTTCGAGATCACCATGACGGGGATCGCTGTGATCGAGGGGTCCGCATGGATCTTCTGGAGCACCTCGTATCCGCTCATCTCCGGCATCATAATGTCGAGGAGGACGAGATCAGGGCGGAGCGAGTGCATGAGAGTTGCTGCCCGCGTGCTGTCGCTCTCCCAAACCGGGACATAGCCTTCTTCGGCAAGGCGCGAGAGCATCATCTCCGAAAGTGTCGGATCATCGTCGACGATCAGAATGCGTTTTCTTGCCATAAATAATTTATAGAGGAGATGAATATGGAGGTTAGGATACCTTTTCTGCGCGCTCGGGAGCAAGAGGAAGCGCGATACGGAATGTCGTCCCAGCACCAACATCGCTCGTGAAGCTGATCGTTCCGTGATGATGTTCAATAATCCGCTTGGCGACATAGAGGCCGAGTCCGGTGCCGTCGGACACCGTTCGAACCGCATTCTCCGCGCGAAAGAATTTCGAGAAAACATTTTGCTGCTGCTCTTTCGGGATACCAATCCCGGTATCCCGGATCGTGAGGATTGCGACGCCGCTCTCGATCGCGATCTTGGCTTCGACGGTGCCGTTCTCCGGCGTATATTTGATCGCGTTTGAAAGAAGATTATCGAGAACGAATCGGAGCTTTTCTCCATCCGCGGTCACTATCGCTGGTCCGTCGTCGAAACACGCGAGCGTGACATGCTTGCGCTCGGCGGACTTCGTGACGTCTTCGGCAACATCCCGGGCGAGTTTCGTAAGATCGAGGTCTTCCATCACATATTCGAGCTTGCCGGATTCGATGCGCGTGACCGTAAGCATATCGTCGACCAGATGGATCATGCGTTCGTTCGAGTCGAGTCCCTTCTGGAGAAAATTCCGCTGTTCGTCGGATAGCGAACCATTGTGTTCTTCGAGCAAGAGGCTGAAGACCCATTTCACGGCAGAGAGCGGCGTGCGAAGCTGGTGCGCCGCAATCGAAAGAAATTCAGATTTAACCTGATCAAGTTCGCGCAGGCGATCATTCGTGCGCGTGAGTTCGAGATCGCGCTTAATGAGGAGCTGCGCGGACTGATCGAGCTCCTTGTTGACCCGATCGAGCGCCTCCATTTTTTCGGCGAGCGCCTTGGTGCGATCCGCGACCTTTTCCTCGAGGTCTTTCGTGTAATTTGCCAGGCGGTCCGCCATCGTATTGAACGTTGCTGCGAGCTCGCCGATCTCATCGGAACTCTCGATCGCCGCGCGTGCCTCGGCATCGCCGCCTGCGATCTTGCTCGCGGTCTCCCGGAGGTGCCGGATCGGATTGGTGAGCAGCTGCGAGAGATAGAGCGCGAGGAATGTTCCGATCCCGATGATGAGTGTTTCGATCATGATCGAGAAGGCAATGGCATTGGTGATGATCTTCTGCTCCATCGCGATGCGCTCGCCGAACACGCGATCCGACTGTGCGGAAAGAATCTCGTAGCTCTGGCGCAGAGAGGCGATTCTCTGATAAGCAGTGAGAATGAGCTCGTTCTGGTTCGTCGTGTGCTCGGCGATCCCGATCAGTTCATGGACAGTATCTTCGAGCCGAAGCGATCGTTCCGCAAGCGCGCCGACTGCGATCCGCGTGCTGCGATCGGTCACGATCTTCTCAAGCTCTCCGGAAAGCCGGAGGATCTCATGGATATCGCGCTCCAGCCGCTCCTTGTGCTCTTCACCGCTCACCACCGAAAAGCTGTCCATGTCGGATTCGAGCGTTTCGATGCCGACCATGACACGCTCCAGGAGCCGCCGCTCGGTCACTGAGGGGATAAAATCTTCGACGACGCCGCGGATATTCCGAAGCTCGACAAATCCGACCGTCGCCATGACGATCGACAAGAGGAGGACGACCGCGAAACCGAGGACGATTTTGCGGTAGATGGATGTGGTGACGATCCCGGTGTTCATGGCGAGATGTTAGCGGACGATCTCCGCGGATTTCAGGATATTGGCAGGGAAGAGGGCGCCGATGCGCTCGGCGATCGAGAGATTGACGAGGAGGACGCCCTGCTTGTTCTTGGTGATCGGAATATCCTGAGGCTTCGCACCGTCGAGAATGCGCCGCGCTGCATTCGCCGCCCACGCGCCCTGCTCCTCCGGGACCTTCACGATCCCAAGGAGCGACTCCTGCATGGCGAAGCGGTTCGTCGTTCCGACCGGGATCGCTGTCCATGCGAGCGCGAACGCCTCGGCGCGCTTGTCGTCCCATCCTGCGATTCCGCCGCTGTTCTCAATGATGAGGAGGTCCGCTTCGGATTGCAGGCGCTTGAATGCCGCTTCCCATTCGTCCATCGTGTTCACGAGTTCCGTCGCGTCGAATTGGATGCGAAGCGTGTTCGTGTACCACTCGAGATTTTTTTCATCGGTCCAGGTGTTCGCGGAGAGATAGCCGATGCGGGTGCCCTTGGCGTAGGTCGCGAGATGTTCGATCACGCGCTCGATCTGGCTCACTTCGATCATGCCGGTCGTGTTCGTGTATGGTCCGCCGTACTGAGTGATGTCCCAGTTCACGCCCACAAAGACCACGGGGAGCGATGTATTGCGCTCGTATTCGGCGACCAGAAAGAGAAACGCGCTGTCGTCGGAGACGATCAGTACGTCAGGATGGAACGCTTCGATCTCAGTATGGATCGCCGCCGCCGAGGTGACCTGCTCATCGATGCTCGACTTGTGTTTCGCATCGAGATGGAACGTGCGCAGTTCGACGCCAGTGTCTGAAAATCCATTCGCGATCGCGTTCGCGATTCCATCACTCCAGGGGTAGCCCTCGTGGTAGGAATCGATGTACGCGACCCGCATGCCTTCGTAGGGCTTGGCAATCACGACAGGCGGCGCGGTGTTCTCGGCGGAGCGCGTGTTTCCGCGATCCTGAAAGATGACCGCGATCAGGGCAAAGGTGGCCAGCGCGGCGAGGACGATTCCGATCGTGACGGAAGGTTTCATGGTGCGATACCGGGCGCATGCTGCTCCGGAATGACTCTATTATACGGTCGGGCCGGAAAAACAGCGACAGGAAAAGAGTGCTGCATATGCAAAAAACTCCGCCGAAGCGGAGTCTCTCTATTTAGAAGGCGACCATGACGCCGAATACGATCGCGAGAATGACGAGCCCGACGATGATCGCTGCCTGGAATCGGGCGATGCGCCGATGAGCTTGTTCTTCCGGAGACATGCACGCGCTCCTCTGAAATCTTCGGCCATCTTGCGCGCGCATCCGCGATCGGTCAAGCCGCGCGTTGACCCGCGGCTGAGCCCGCTGTAGCGTAAGACAGGAGTCGTCCATTGCGAGGTGCGCCATGAAGGATATCGAGAGTCATGTCTCCGGTGCCTTCATCAGGCACTTCAAGCAGCATCGATTTGCGAAGCTGCTCGGGGCTGTTGCGCGCAATCATCATTATCTGCCGAGCCGTCCGGCCCGCGCGAATGTGATCGTCGTTCACGGATACCGCGCCCATTCGCGGACGCAGTACTTCCGGGCGTTCATCGATCGGATCCGCGATGCATCGTGGTACAACGTCTTCACGGTCGATCTTCCCGGCCACGGCCGCTCGGTCGCGCCAGAACGGGAGAAGGAACGCGGCCAGATCCGCACGTTCGTTCGGATCATCCGGACCGTCTATGCGATGACGTACAAGGTGCTCTCGCTTCGGCCGTACGATCAGCTGCCGACGATCCTGGTCGGGTACAGTCTTGGTGCGCTGGCGATCGTCCGCTTCCTCGAGGAATATCCTTCCGCGCAGAAGCATATCGCCGGCGTGATCCTGATCGCTCCGCCGTTCGAGGTCGATCAAAACGCGAGCGAGACCGTGCTCAAATACCGGCGCGTATTGTCGCCGACGTTCGATCTTCTCTCGCGGATCTTTCCAAATTGGAATATCAGCGATCCGGATCATACCTACGACGATCCGCTCCACTACAACGGCCCGCTCCGTATGCGGACCGCGGCATCGATCCGCTCGGCGGTCTCGGATGCGAACGCCAAGCTCGGGGTGATCCGCTGCTCGGTCTTGTTCATTCAGGGTGAAGATGACCTGGTCGCGCCGCTTGGGGCAACCGAGCGCGCGTTCTCTGCGATCGCAACGCCGCCTGCATGCAAAGCGATTCACATCTATCCCGGCGTCGATCACGATATCTTCGAGCATCGCGATACGCAGAAGATCGTCGGCGAGATCCTTCGCTGGATCGATCAGCATGCCGAGCGCGCGGAGTTCGAGCGCGTAGATTTCTCCGGCCTTTTCGACGATGTGGTCGAGATCTCCTCGATCTGGTGGTTCGCCCTCGTGAACACGCTGACTGTGTTCCAGAAGATGCTCGTCCGCTACCTCGAGCGCGGCCGGCGCATCCTCCGGTTCTTTCGCATCATCCGCTAGCCGGCCCCCATCGGGCCGGTTTTTGAATCCGCGGTTGCCGTGCTAGCATGGCCCTATCCAGGCTTATTCGTTACTTTGGCCTCGCGTATGTGGAAGGAATTCAAGCAATTTGCGATGAAGGGGAATGTCGTCGACCTTGCGGTCGGTGTCATGATCGGAAGTGCGTTCGGCGCGATCGTGAATTCGCTCGTTGCGGATGTCGTCATGCCCGTGATTGGGATCGTGACCGGCGGGATCGATTTCACCGGCCTCTCCTTCGTGTTTGGGAAGGCAACCATCACCTACGGCAAGTTCATTCAGGCGTCCTTCTCGTTTCTGATCGTTGCGTTTGCGCTCTTTATGGTGATCAAAGCGATCGCTGCGCTCAAGCGCGAAGAGAAAGAGCACCCCACTGCTCCGCCGGAACCGTCCGAAGAAGTGCTCCTTTTGCGTGAGATTCGCGACGCACTCAAAAAATAGCCGCGCGACCCTCTCGCACTCGATCATTCATGGACCAGATCCTCGATCTCATTTTTGAATATGGCTACTGGATTGTCTTCCTCGGCACGCTCATGGAAGGCGAGACGGTCGTCGCACTCGGCGGGTTTGCCGCGTATCTCGGGCATCTCAAGCTCGAGATGCTTTTGCCGATCGCGATCATCGGCGCGACGATCGGTGACCACATTTTTTTCTTCCTCGGGCGGATCAAAGGGAAGCAGATCTTGGAACGAAAGCCGCACTGGCAGGAGAAGGTCGCGGTCGTGCATCTCAAGCTCGAACAGCACGCCAACTGGCTCATCTACGGCTCGCGCTTCATGTATGGCTTCCGTGCGATGATCCCGGTGGTGCTCGGGACGAGTAATATCCCCACCTGGAAGTTCACGTTCTTCAACATGCTTGGGGCGATTACTTGGGGTGTCCTCTTTGTCTTTGGGGGGTACACATTCGGTAGTGCGATCGAGAGTTTCCTTGGCAACGTGAAGGCGATCGAGAAATATGTCATACTCGGCGTTCTGGCGGTCGTCGGCCTGATCCAGGGGCTTGCCTGGTATCGCCGCCGGGCGCGCCGGATGGCCCATGCCAAAGATTCCGACACTCAAGTATAATCAGATCATCGATCCCCGTTATCCGGCTGAATACATCACTCTGAACTTGATATGGACAACACCAACGGCTCACGCATCCCGCATATCCTGCTCGCGCTTTACGGCGTATTCTTCGCGATCCTCGCGTTTGCGCCGTTCGATCGGATGACCTGGTTCGTCGAGAACGCAACGGTGTGGATCATCGTCGGCACGCTCGTGGCGCTCTGGATCAAAGGGGTCCGATTCTCCGTCCCGTCGTATCTCGCCATGGCCGTCCTCGTGTTCCTGCATACGCTCGGGGGACACTACACCTTTGAGCGGGTTCCGTTCGACGCCGTTACGGAGTTCTTCGGCTTCGAGCGCAATCATTATGATCGCATCGCACATTTTTCTGTCGGCTTCTATGCGTTCCCGATTGCCGAATGGCTTTGGGCGAAGCGTCTTGTCGCGACCCGATTCCTGCTCTTTACCTATCCGGTGTTTGTTATCATGTCGATTGCTGCGGCCTATGAGCTCATCGAATGGATCTACGCCGCTTCGAGTGATCCGATTGCCGGGGCCAATTACCTCGGGAGCCAGGGCGACATCTGGGACGCGCAAAAAGACATGCTTGCCGACACGCTCGGCGCACTCGTCGCAACGTGCGCGTTTTTCTGGTGGCGCGGCGTTCGCCGTTTATCTGCCGACCTTGATCGCTCCTCGCACCCCTGATCGCCATGTTTCCTCGGAACCCCCGCTCCTATCTGGTTCTCGGCCTCACGCTCTCTGTTGCGGCGCTTGTTCTCGGCGCGTTGATGCTCCCATTTGGTGCGACCGAAGAAGAACGTTCGCTTGCGCTGCTCTACAAATTGTCGCTTTCCGAGGTTCCGCGCGCGCACGAAAGCGCTCCCCGCGAATCCGGAAAGGCGATCGTCGCCGACCTCAGCATGATGCAGCTCTCGCTCATCGAGAACGGCGCGCTGATCGATACGTTCGCGATCCGCTCCAAGGGCCGCCCCGGAACAGGATGGGAAACGCCGACCGGACTCTATCAGGTACAGACGCGCGAGCAGAAGCATTTTTCGTCGATCGGCGGAGTGTGGATGCCCTACAGCATGCAGTTCTATGGCAATTTCTTCATCCACGGCTGGCCGTATTACCCCGACGGCAAACAAGTTGCAGAGGGGTACTCGGGAGGATGCATCCGGCTTTCGACCGACGATGCGGCGGAAGTGTTCGCATTTGCGGACCGTGGGACGCCGGTCTATGTCCGCGGCGGCACGAACGAAACTGCCACGTCGTCGCGCTACTGGCTTTCGCAGGGTGGAACGCTGCCGGAGATCAAAGGGAAGGCGATCATTGCGGCCGATCTTGAGACAGGCGCGATCCTCTGGGAGCGTGCGTCCGACGAGGCGCTGCCGCTTCGCGAACTCGCGAGCGCGATGACGGCGCTCGTGGCGCTCGAGAACGTCAACCAATACAAATGGGTCCGCATGGGCGAACTCATGCTCGGGAAACCCGTCTCTCGCAAAGAGGAGACCGGCGAGCTCGACGAAGTGCCGATCGGCGCGCTGGTGCATCCGCTGGTGTGGAACGGCAACGCAATGGCTGGCAAGGCGTTCGCGCTCGATATCGGTACTGCCGCATTCGTCGGACGCATGAACGAAAAAGCGCGCGCGATCGGACTCGAAGAAACGACGTTCTTCGATCCCTCGCCGACCGCCGAGAACCGCGGCACAGCGCGCGATATGTTCCTGCTTCTTCAGCGTATTCTTGAGAACAAACGCTATCTCCTCGATGTGGCGCTCGCAAAGGAAAAGGTCGTCGCCGGTGAAGGTGAGAAGGAGCGATTCAGCTGGCAGAATCGGAACGCGTGGGTCGTCGAGGGAGATGCCCGGTATCGCGGAGGGTTCGGCGGTGCATGGGACAATACCGACGCGCGCTCGTCCTTTGCGGGAGTCTTTGCGCTTCCTTTGTCCGAATTTGGCGACCGGAAGATCGCGATCATCGTTCTTGACTCGCCCGACGTGAAAGGCGACATCGATCGCGTCCGCGATTTCGTACTCGACCACTATGTCTTCCGTGATGTCCCGGCGGAGGTGCCGTTCGTGATCGAGCATCGTGACCGATTCCCGCTGCTCTGGGGCGATCTCAAAGATACCCGCGAGCTTGAGCGCATGATCCGCAGTTCCGGCACCGACGTATGATGATCGGGAATACGCATCTCTTTGTATTCCATCTTGTGCTGATCACAGTGCTCTTTATTCTCGCGCTCCGAGAGTTTGTTCTCGCGCGCCGAGCGCCAGACGGACATCCGCTTCGGAGTTTTGCGATGTTCAACGGCCTCCTGCTTCTGGTGGTATCCGTGGGGCTTGCGTGGGGCGGAGCATGGATCCGTGGTCGTTACGACATGCTCGAGGATCGGATTCCGTCGCCCGCTGCTGCGCGCATGGCCGTCGAGGTGATGGCATTCGTCGAGCGGGATGAATGGGTGTATGAGACGAAACTTTCCCGCGACGAGATCTTTGCCCATTACGAGTCGGTTGGTCCGACGCGTGGATTTACGCCAGTCCGAGATTCGCGGAGCGGCATTCCGGTGCTCTTGCTTGATGCGGAAGACCCGTCGCATCGGCTGTTTGTGTTTGTCGAGGAGCGCGAGAACGGCCGCCGGATCCACGTCACCACCAAAGGTGATCGGTCCGACGTGCTCATCACCACGACGGTGCGGACCCCTTGATTCGGCGTCGGTACGCGAGTAGGCTCGGGGCAGACCAATACGCAAGGAGGTCGGAATGGGTGCGATGAAGATCATCGATCCGAATGCATGGAACTATGCGGAAGATGCGCCGTATGCATGGCGCGTGATCAAAAGTGTTCAGATCGACGACCCGGAGACGTTTCGTTCGCGCGAGAGTCTTGAAGGACTCATCGCATCTGCGGCCGACGTGCTCGATCCTTCGGGTATCGTGCAGCGAAGCGCAATTCGCGACGTGGTGATCGCCAAAGCGCCTGATGGCCAAGACTCCCGCGCACTCCTCTATGCAGATGCGTGGCCCAGGGTCGGCGTCGGGTGGTCGCTGTACCGCATGCTTCTCAGCTCAAGCGGCGTCGTTCTGCTCGATCGCGCGCTCCAAGCCTTCGCGCTCCAGTGCCTCAAGGAGGAGCTCGCGGAGCATTGCTGCGATGAACCCGGTCGCGATCCGCGGACCGTATCCGAAGATCTTTCGATCGTGAGCTTAGTCCGGATGATCGACGAAGTGTCGGCTGGCGCTGCTGCAGCATGGAGCACAAAGTCCCGCCTTTGGCATGCGAGTTTCATGACCGTCGCGTTCACGCCCCGCCGCGCACGGTGGGACGAAGCGCTCGCGCTCATGCGGCTCCTCACGACGCCCTCATCGAATGCCGCGCAGGAGATGATCGGACTTCGGGTCCTTGGGATCGGCGAAGGGTAACACGAACGGAAGCACGCGCTTCCGTTTTTTTACTGCGCCACGCTTCCGCCGTTTTCGGGGACGACCGAGACCAGGATCCCCTCGAGGACCGGCGCGACCTTGTCCGCGATCTTTTCGTGCCCGCGATCGTTCGGATGGACCGCGTCGGCCATAGAGCGTCCATCGCCGAAGATGCCGCTCAGAATATCCGGAACAAAGACGCAACCGCATGTCTCGGCGAGTGCCTCGAAGCGATCGTCGAATCCGTCTGCAAAGAGTCCGCCCCGGATCCCGAGGACGATCACGACAGCGCCCTTTGCTTGCGCCTGAGCGACGAGCGCCCCGAGGTTCTCGAATGTCTGCTCCGGCGGCACACGCTTGAGGTGGTCGTTTCCACCGAGCTCGATCACGACGATGTCCGGATCGTGCGCCAGCACATCGGTCTCAAATCGCGCGAGTCCGTCCGCCGTCGTGTCGCCGCTTTTCCCCGCGTTCACGATCGGAGTATTGAGGCGTGCCGAGAGCACGGAAACAAACCCTTTTTCCGAAGCTGATGCTCCGACGCCTGCAGCGATCGAGTCGCCGAGGACGACCACGGTGCTTCCGTGAGGAGGAAAATTCTTCACCATCGCGCGCTGGGGAAGTAAAAGCACGATCGTGGCAACCAGTGCGAAGAGGGCGAGAATGGTGATGATTGCGCGGCGTGACATGGAGAAAATGAGAATCTTGCAAAAAGATCCCCGGGTAGGGGATCAGGGGGTATCGGAGCGTGCGGCGAGATCGCGCGCGGTGCCCTCGGTCTTTGCAACAACGGGAATGCCGAGCGAGCGGGCAAGCGCGATCTCAGCGCGCATGCCCTCCGAGATCGTGTCGCCAAAGAGCCACAGTTCGTCCACGACGCCGGAACGGAGGCATGCGGTATTGATGCGGATGCCGAGCGCGCGATCTTCGACGACGGTGTCATCGAGATGCGTGATCGACTGCAGATACGGCGCCCACGCAAAAATCTCGGGGTTCTTGCTGGTGAGCGATTCGCAGATCTCGACGATCTTTGCACGGTTGCCGGGGACGTCTCCGCGGACGGGGTGGGCGATATAGATGACGCGGCGCATGACGATAGGTGGAAAGCTCTTTCGTATGATTTCAAAGTTTGCCTGCGCGGTCAACGCTTGCGAGCTCGCGGCGCTGCTGCTAGGGTTTATGCGGATATGTTTGGAGAGTCGCCATGGCACCAAAGCGGCCGAGGTGGAAGGAAAAGCGGGAACTGCAGGGGTATAGTTACGACGATGTGATCGCAGAGATCGATCGCCGTGTTGCAGGGGAGTATTTTGTCTCGACTGAGGAGGCGCGAGCGACGCGGAAGAAGGCGCTTGCAGAGGTGGGCGTGCTATTCCGCTTCTCGGCGCTCGTGCACGACTTCCTCAATAAGGAAGGCCTGACGCTCGAAGAATTTTTTGAACTCCATAAGGACGACGATTCCGCGCATCGGGATTTCCTTGTGCATTGCATGGATCCCTTTTCACGCGTGGGCGACATTCGGCAAGATGGGGAGATCGATCTGTACTATCCCGGAGGTGTCGTCGAACGGAGGGCGTAAGTTCTCAAGCGGCCCGCAGCAGGGCCGTTTTTTGCATCTTGACAGAATGTGTACAATTTGGAATATTCGTGGTATAATATAAGCGTAATCGGCGGACCCGAGAGGGAATGCCACCACCACGCACGCATATGGATTTTTCGAAATACACCACCAAGGCGGCGGAAGCCGTTCAGCGATCAGTCGAGCTTGCCCGAAGTATGGGACATCAGGCCGTCGAGCCGATGCATCTTTTGGCTGCACTCCTTTCCGAGCCGGAAGGGATCGTTCCTTCGCTTCTGAAGAAGACCGGCGCGGATCCGGCCGCGCATCGTGCACGCGCCGAGGAAAAACTTGCAGTGCTTCCGCGCGTATCGGGCGCTACCGATCAATATCTTGCGAGCGGCATGAAGGATGTGTTTGCTCGGGCGCTCGAGGAGGCTGGGAAGCTTCGCGATGAATATGTGTCGACCGAGCATCTTCTGCTCGCACTCCTCTCCGACACATCGGTTCGGGACGTACTCCCGCTCTCGCGCGATGCGGCGCTCAAAGAGCTCGCCGAGCTCCGCGGAAATCAGCGCGTCACCGATCCTGATCCCGAATCGAAGTACCAGGTGCTCGAGAAGTACACGCAGGATTTCACCAAGCTCGCCGCAGAAGGCAAGATCGATCCCGTCATCGGCCGCGACGAAGAGACGCGCCGCGTGATCCAGATCCTCTCGCGCCGCACAAAGAACAACCCCGTCCTGATCGGAGAGCCGGGCGTCGGAAAGACTGCGATCGCGGAAGGGCTCGCAAAGAAGATCGTTGACGGCGACGTACCGGACCCTTTGCGGGGGAAGCGGCTCCTTTCGCTTGATCTCGGCGCAATGCTCGCCGGCGCGAAATATCGCGGCGAGTTCGAAGATCGCCTGAAGGCGCTTCTGAAGGAGGTGGAGTCGTCTGAGGGGAAGATCATTCTCTTTATCGACGAGCTGCACACGGTCATCGGTGCGGGCGGCGCGGAGGGCGCGGTGGATGCGGGAAATCTCCTGAAGCCTGCGCTTGCGCGCGGCAAGCTTCGCACGATCGGCGCAACGACGCTGAAAGAATACCGCCAGCACATCGAGAAGGATGCAGCGTTCGAGCGGCGGTTTCAGCCGGTGATGGTCGAGGAGCCTTCGATCGAGGATGCCGTCGCCATGCTCCGCGGACTGAAACAGCGCTATGAGGTGCATCATGGAGTGCGCATCACCGATGCGGCGGTTGTTTCGGCGGTGAATCTCTCGGCGCGGTATGTGAGCGATCGGTTCTTGCCGGACAAAGCGATCGATCTGATTGATGAAGCGGCATCCGGACTCCGGATCGCGATCGACTCGAAGCCCGTCGAGCTCGACCGCGTGCATCGCGACATTCGCCGGCTCGAGATCGAACGCGAGGCTCTGAAGCAAGAAAAGGGCGCGGGGACGAAAGAACGCCTCGCCGAGATCGAAAAGGAGATCGCCGAACACCGCGAGCGCACGCAGGGACTTGAGCTTCGCTGGAAGAAAGAGAAAGAGGCGATCGAGGAGATGAAGCGCATGGCAAGCGAGATCGACGCGCTACGCAATGAGGCGATCCAGGCTGAGCGCTCGGGTAATCTCGGCCGCGTTGCCGAGATCAATTACGGCAAGATCCCCGACCTCGAAGCCAAGATGAAGAAGGCTGAAGAGCGGCTGGAAAAAGAGAAAGAAGGCGCGCTGCTCAAAGAAGAGGTCACCGAGGAAGAGATCGCGAAGGTGGTGTCGCGCTGGACCGGCGTTCCGGCCGACAAAATGCTCTCCGAGGAATCGAAGAAGCTTGCACGAATGGAGGACACGCTCGGGACGCGCGTCATCGGACAGAAGGAGGCCGTGAAAGCGGTCGCGAATGCGATCCGCCGCTCGCGTGCGGGCATTCGCGATGAGCGCCGTCCGATCGGGTCGTTCCTCTTTATGGGGCCGACGGGAGTCGGGAAGACCGAGCTTGCGAAGGCACTTGCGGAATTCCTCTTTGCCGACGAGCACATGATGGTGCGCATCGACATGAGCGAATACCAGGAGAAACACACCGTCGCGCGCCTGGTGGGATCGCCTCCGGGATATGTCGGATACGATGAAGGCGGGCAGCTCACCGAGGCGATCCGCAGGCACCCATATTCGGTCGTGCTGCTCGACGAGATCGAGAAGGCGCATCGTGATGTGCTTAATGTCCTCTTGCAGGTCATGGATGACGGACGCCTCACCGATGCCAAGGGTCGGACCGTTAATTTCCGCAATACTGTCATCATCATGACCTCGAACATGGGATCGTCCGAGATCGCCGAACATGGCGATGATCCCAAGGCGCAACGAGAGGCCGTCGAGCATGTGCTCAAGGCCGCGCTCCCACCGGAATTCGTGAATCGCATCGATGCGACCATGATCTTCCAACCGCTTGCGCGGGAAGAGATCCGATCGATCGTGGATCTCCAGCTCGCACTTGTCGCGAAGCGTCTCGCTGACCGTCATATCACGATCACATCGACCAAGGGCCTTGCCGCCGCGATCGCCGAGCTCGGGTACGATCCTGTTTTCGGCGCGCGCCCACTCAAGCGAGTGATCCAAGACCGAGTGCTTGATCCGCTCGCGCTTGAGATCGTCGAGGGTAAGATCGTCGAAGGCGAGACCATTGCGCTCGATATGAAGGACGGTGAACTCGTGATCAAGAAAAAGAAATGATGAAAGAAGGCGCACGTCACCAAGAGAGAAGCGATCTAGGGCTCGATTCTAAGCGAGAGAGAGCCGAACATATACTCACACAGCTTCGAGACTATGCCGAACAGGGGTATCTCTTCCATGGAGGAAAGACCCGCGTCGATGTGCTTGAGCCTCGACAGGCACATGATGATGACCCCGATCGTCGGACGGGAAAGGCTCGTGCGGTCTATGCGACCGATGATATTCGCATTCCGATCGTGATGGCACTTTTTGAGAAAGCAGACCCTGCTCTCTCTGGTTGGCAGAGCTCATATACCACGGCGGAAGACGGAACGCTCCTTGTGTCGGGAGAGAACTGTACGCTTACGCAGGGCTTTATTCATGTTCTTCCGCCCGAGACGTTCGAGTCCGAAGGAGATGAACATGATCGCGAAACACTCTCCTTTGCGCCGGTTGCACCGATCGACATTATTCCTGTTGATGCAGACGTCCTTGCGTTTCTTGATGGCATTTCGATCGATCCCGTGCTGATGCAAAACGCTCCGCAGAGTGCGGAGCGCTAGGGGGCGGTCGAGGGGGGAGTCGCATCGGTGCGGTCAAGCGTGAGCGTGCCGGGAAAACCGAACACGCGCATGGTTCCCGTCGTCGGGAGGCCGCGAGAAACATCAAAGGCGACCTTGATTCCGATCGTGAAGAAGCGCGAGCAGGATCGCTCGAAAACCTCGGCGGAGACCCTTACCTGTGTGCCGCGGAGCTTTCCGCGAAACGGGATGCTTGTGGCGCGGCAGCCGTTGTCGCTCGCAAGCGAGAGCGTGCCGAAGATCTGTTCGCCGTCGACGCGGTGGATCGTGACGTCAAAGCGCCCATGATCGTATCCGTTGTCCATGCGCCAATCGCCGGTGAGTGCCAGTCCGACGAGCTCAATTGCTTTCGGCTGCGGCGGTTCGATGGCAAAAGCGGGAGTTGAGCCAAAAACGAGCATCGCGAAGAGCGATCGGAGGAGAAGACGAAGCACGGCCGCTCCTGGAGCATCTTCTTCCACCGTATCACGAGCGTGCCGCCCTGCGAACTCTCTCCAGGCGGGTTGCCCGCTCGCCGCGCCGCGATTATACTCACGATATGAATACGGCATGGAACAGCAAGCGCATGGTCGAGGTCGCGACGATCCTCGTCCTTATTGGCGGAGGGTATTGGTATTTCACGTCGACCGATTCGTCGTCGGGGGAACTTCCGTCGGCCCCAGGCGTCACCCCAGGTGCGGGCGTTTCCGCGATCCCGCCGAACGGCGAACCGGCGCTCCCGGTTCCGGTGGGCGTTTCTGCGATCGTCGTCGATCCGGCGAACGGGCAGGAATTCCTGTCGAATCAGATCATTGTCGGGTTTAAGCTTGATGCCGATCAGGATGACGTGATCAAAGCGCTCGCATCGGTCGATGGCGTCATGCTGCAGCGATTCACCAATGTTCCGCTGCTTCTCGTGAGCGTTCCCGATCAGGGAGATGGCAAGATCGCGCTCGCGGCAGTAGAAAAGTTGAAACGCAACTCGCTCGTCGAGACAGCAGAGCCGAATTATGTGACGACGCTCTCTGGCGTGAACGATGCAAGTGGCGGCACCGTGCTCACTGGCACTGACGACGAAAACGCCGCCCCACGGGGAGCGGCGGAATGAGGCGCGAGCGCTAGAACGCGGTCGTTCTCAGGATGCCCTGGAAAGCCAGGGTATCTTTTTTGCAGCCTTGTGCGAACGAACAGATATTGCATCCGGGAGTGGTGCTTTCGGAGCACGTCGTCCCGAGCGTTTTCATGACATACTCTGTCCGCGCAATTGCGATCTTCGCTTTATCCGACAGCGCGAGCGCGGCAAATGCGGCGGCGGCACGTATGCGTTCCGCGACCTGGGGCCGGAGCTCCTTTCGGAGAATGTTGTCGCCGCGTTCATGCGGACCGAGAACGACCATCCCCATCCGGAGCACAATACGGACAAGATCTTCGTCGAGAATGACCGCGCTTCTGAGCACGTCGCTTGGCCGAAGGAAATGCTCGGGTCGCATGGTGAGGAACCGTGCAAGACGCGTCGCCTTGGAACGAAGCGGGTCTTCGCGAAAGCCCGGGATGAGACTGAGCATGGAGAAGAGCGCGGCGACCGGATCAGGAAGTGTGGCACAGCGCTCGATGAGCGTGCGCGGGGTAAGGGCCGAGGCGGTAAACCATGCGCCATAGCTCCGGGTGAGCTGCCAGCGCTCGCCGATGTCCGAAAGCGGGATCGGTCCGGAAGCGTCGGAGAAGATCCGCATGAACTCTGGGAACGAGATCCGCGCAAGGCGATCCGGGCGAAACACATCCGGATCGCGAGCGAGCGCATCATGTGCAAGAGAGCAGATGAGATTCGATCCTCTCGGCCAGTCGCGCGCGCTTCCGGTGATCGGACGGGTCCACGCGTTCGCCGCAAGGTCGGGGCGGTAGGCGAGCCGATGCAGCCCGCAATGCTGGAGCGTCGCAAAAAAGAAGTGGTCGATCGCCTCCGGGGCTCCGACGGGAAAGTACTGTTTCACCGGGAAGAGGAACTCCTCCGGGGGAAGGATCTTCTCGTAGGCGCAAAACGTCTTTGCGATGTGCACGATTCGTGCGAGCGAAATGTGCGGTTTTCCGATCATCATGATCGGGCTCCGGAACCTCTGGATGCACGCTAGCAGATGCGTGCAAAGTTATCCACACCTTTCTTCCGAAAAGATTGTTGTCGCCTTTCATGAGCGATATAATTCCATCGTATTCAACTGCATGCGGATCGGATTAGGCCCCGAACGTATGCGCAAGGCCTAAAGATTGGGTACATGTGAGCCGACAGCCAAAAGCTGTCGCCTTTCATTTATGGGCGCGGAAGCTCAAAAATCTATGACCTTCTTCGTTATGGGGCCCCATCGCCTCGTCACCATATGCAGCATATGGTTCCTTCGGACGATCGCCCCATGTCTCGAATCTCATAGATTTTTACGCTTCCGCCAGATGTTCCTCATCCGCTTTTTCTCCTAAATTTTCACCGTACTTTCGCTTTATGCCGGAACTATACTTGGTTGCCGGTTTTTTTCTTCGTGATAGGATCGGGGCGGAATCGTTCATCGGAAAGGAGAGGCGATGCGCTACAGCTATCCGTTCCTGGAACATGCCGGGAATCGCGAAGCGTTCTTCCGCAGGATCAAAGAGCTCTATCCATCCACCGATGAGCGGTATCAGCGCATCTCGCATGCGTACAACACCGCCAAGGATACGTTCCGGCATGTGATCCGGGAGGATGGCGATCGGTACTTCGAGCATCTGCGCGCAGTCGCACTGATCTTGATCGTGTATCTCCGGATCTCATTGTCGCAGCGCTCCTGCACGATATCGTGGAGGATTGCCCGCAGTGGCCGAACGAACGCGTGCGCGCCGAATTTGGCAAACGCGTTGCCGATCTCTTGGGATGGCTCTCGAAGCCGTCCAAGGCGGAGTATCCCGAAAAGGCTGATCGCGATCGTATCTATCATGCCCGTCTCGCATCTGCCCCGCGCGATGTTCTCATCATCAAGCTCCCGGATCGCCTGCACAATATGCTTACCCTCGCTGCGTGCGATCCCGAGAAGCGCCAGCGGAAACTCGAAGAAACGCGGCGGTACTACCTCCCGCTCGCCGAGCGCGAGATCCTCTTGATCCATGAACTCGAAGATGCGCTTGCTGCGATCGAAGCGACGCTCCCGCCTCCGGTGATTGCGATTGCAACACACATGCCTCATGCCATCCCCGAACCCTCCGCTGTACAAGGCGCGCCTGAGCAGAAGAAGCGGAAAGAGAAGCGCAGAGGCAGAGAACTCCCTTCCGATGCATCGCAGATCGAAGATGCGCCTGCTGCGCCAGATTGCGGCGGCGGCGCGGATTAGCCAGGCAAAAGCGGCACACGATGTGCCGCTTTATCTTTTTCCAGCGATATCGGCTATACTCGGGGCATATGGAGATCCGCGAGGGACTCACGTTCGATGATGTGCTCCTCGTGCCGAAACACTCGGACGTGTATTCGCGCAAGGACGTCGACACCTCCGCTCGCCTCACGCGCGATCTCTCACTCAATATTCCGCTTGTGTCCGCCAATATGGACACCGTGACCGAGTCTGCTATGGCTCGGGCGATGGCGCGCGCCGGCGGGATCGGCATCATTCATCGGTTCCTCTCGATCGAGCGCCAGGCCGAGGAGGTCCGCGCAGTGAAGCGTGCCGAGAACGCGGTGATCGAGGACCCGCTCACGATCGGTCCGGATGAGACGCTCGGAGCAGTGCGCAAGCTCATGAAGCAGGAGAGCGTGTCGGGATTTCCGGTTGTCGAGATCGTACGGGGGAAAAAGAAGCTCGTGGGCATCCTGACCGGCCGCGATCTTTTGTTCGAATCCGACAACGCGCTCCGCGTCCGCGATCTCATGACAACGCGCGTGATCACCGCTCCGCCATCGATCGAGGTGGAGGAGGCGAAAAAACTTTTGCATAAGCATCGCATCGAAAAGCTTCCGCTGGTCGGGAAAGACGGAACGCTCGCAGGGCTGATGACGCTCAAAGATCTCCTGAAGCGCATCGACAACCCGCACGCCGCGAAGGATAAGAAAGGGCGTCTGCTTGTGGGCGCCGCCGTCGGCGTCAAAGACGAAACGCTCGAGCGCACCGAAAAGCTGCTTGAGGTCGGGGCGGATGTGATCGTGATCGATATCGCACATGGCCACAATGTCCGCGCGATCGAAACGACGAAGCTCCTGCGCTCGACGTTCGGATCGAAGATCCAGATCATTGCGGGCAATATCGCGACGGCCGAGGCCGCGGAGGATCTCGCCAAAGCGGGTGCGGACGGACTCAAGGTCGGCATCGGCCCGGGG
>DATIBL010000063.1:0-4449 GCA_035457505.1 Minisyncoccota bacterium
CCCATCGGAACCTCGGCGCCTTTCTGCGTGAACGGTCGGTCCGGGAAGATGCGAATGAATACGCGGCCAGTCTTGCCCACTCCGCGAGAGAGCACGCGGCGCGCTGCCTCGATCTGATTGGACGTGATGCGCGACGGAGTCGTCGCCTTCAATCCGTACTGCCCGTAGGCCACGGTCGTGCCGCGGGTCGCGACACGCTTGCGCTTGGTGTTCCAACGCGCGCTCTGCCACTTGCGATGTTTGACTTTCTTCGGAAACAACATAAGCCGATCGGATTAGGCTGCGCTCTTCGCGCTGCGAGCACGCGGCTTCTCCGCGAACACCTCGCCCTTATAAATCCAGACCTGGATGCCGATGAGTCCATACGGAAGGTGTGCTTCCTCTCGGGCAAAATCAACATCAGCGCGAAGCGTCTGCAGCGGAATGTTTCCGGCGCGGACCTGCTCGCGGCGCGACATATCTGCACCTCCGAGGCGTCCCGAGATCGCGATGCGGGCACCCTTCACGTCGCGGTTTGCCATCGCCTTCTCAAGCGTCTGCTTGATCACGCGCTTGAACGGCATGCGCTTCTCGAGCCCTTCGGCGACCATCTGTCCCAAGATCGCGGCATTCGACTCCGGCGAGCGGACCTCTTCGATATCGAGCTTGAACTCCTTCGGCATCGCGAGCTTCCAGCGTGCAGCGCGGGAAAAGATCTCGCGCTTCAGCTTCATGGAACCCTCTCCTGAGCGGCCGATGATGAGGCCCGGGCGAGCCGTGCGGATGACGATCCTCCACATCTTGTCGCTGCGCTCCATCTCGATATCCGCGACATGCATACCGCGCAGGCGCTTCTTGAGATATTCGCGCATCAACACATCGCTGCGGAGATACTTCTGATAGTTCTTCGTTGCATGCTGATCGGCAAACCAGCGCGACTTCCAGTCACGGAGGATACCGAGGCGATGCGCGTAAGGATGAACATGATGAGGCATAGGCGTGGGATTATTTGGCGGTTGTCTTCTTCGCCGAAGCGCGCTTCGGTGCCGCTGCGGTGGTCTTTTTCGGGGCCGGCTCCTTGGTCGCCGTCTTCTTGGAAGCCTTGACCGCCTGAGCGATCTCAGCACCCTCGAGAACGATCAGGATGTGGCACGAGCGCTTCTTGATCCCGGATGCGCGACCAAACGCGCGCGGGCGGAAGCGCTTCATGACGAGACCCTTGTCCACGCGGAATTCCTTCACAACGAGATCCTTCGCATCCATGCCGAGCGCCTTGGCGTTCGCCTCAGCCGACTTCAAGAGCTTCGCGAACACAGGAGCGGAGCGCTTCTCGAGATGCGTGAGTTCTGCCAGCGCGAGATCGATCTTCTTTCCTGCGACGAGACGCGCGATCAGACGCGCCTTGCGGGGCGACTGACGGTAATTCGAAAGTTTTGCGGTTGCCTGCATAGGGATTTCGGATTATTTCTTCTTGGCGCCTTCTGCAGCGTTCTTTGCGGCCTTCGCGGCTGCAAGCTCAGCATCCTTCTGCTTGGCTTCGAGTTCCTTCTGCATCTTTCCACCATGGCGATGGAACTTGCGGGTCGGAGAGAATTCTCCGAGGCGGTGGCCGACCATATCCTCGGTCACTTTGACCTCGACATGCTCTCTTCCGTTGTGCACGCCGAATGTAAAGCCGATCATTTCCGGGGCGATCTGTGCAGCGCGCGCCCAGGTTTTGATCATACCGGCTTCGTCGGGGCGCTTGCCCTCCACCTTCTTGAGAAGGCGCTCATCGACGTACGGTCCTTTCTTGAGTGATCGTGTCATATGGATTACAGCCATTACAGCGCCCCTGATCCTCCCACGGCGCGAAACGAATAAATATATGAAAATGGCTTGGTCCGAATACTAGCGAAAACCCCATCCGGAGTCAACCCATAAGCCGTTTTCGACCAGATATTCACGACGATATTGCTCCTGGCCGGCAAAACTCTCAGTACAAGGTCGGACCTTGTACTGAGGTCAAAGGGCTGGCTTTTTGGAAAACCGGAGGATTTCCCCACGAAATACCGAGTTTCCCACACATTTCCCCCAGGATTTTCCCCAAAATCGATAAATGGTGGCCAAAAAGGCGCTCGCAGAGATCGAAAGATGCCCCTGATTTGACTTTCCACCCCCTGACCCATACAACGAAGCTAGAAGTTCCGGCTGCGCAACCATGACCATGCCGATCGACCTCCTTCTCGTCCGACACGGAGAGAGCGAGGGAAACCGCTTCAACTCCGATAGCAAGAAGACGTCCGGGCGAAAATTCGTACATCTCGACCAAGCATTCCGGGAGCGCCATTCCTCGACCTGGCATCTCACGGATCGCGGGATCCGGCAGGCAAAATTTGCCGGGCGGGTCCTGCGGGCATTGTTTCCCGACCCGCCCCACATCGACCGCTACTACACCTCGGATTATGTCCGGGCATACGAGACTGCCGCCCATCTCGGATTCGACGGTGCTGAGTGGCGGCGCACCTCTCTTCTTATAGAGCGCGACTGGGGCGAACTCGAAGGACTTCCCCAAGAGGAGCGCATGCTCCGCTTTGCCGATGCGATGGCGCGACACGAACGCGAGGGCATGTACTGGCGACCGCCAGGCGGCGACCGCCTCATTACGATCGCGCATTCGATCTTCTGGATGCTGGACACGCTACACCGCGAATGCGCGGACAAGCGCGTCGTAATGGTCTGCCATGGCGAAGTGATGCATATGTTCCGTATCCTGATCGAACGTGTCCCTCCCGAAGAATACCCATCGTGGTACGCGCCTGATGCGCACGACTGGAATATTCCGAACGGAGGCATCATGCACTACACGCGGCGCGATCCCTCTTCGGGAATTGAAACATCGTACATTGACTGGGTGCGCTCATTCATTCCCGACCGAACGCTCACGAGCGCCTCTTCTTGGACGCCCTGGCGCCGCATCATCCGCAAACGCTATTCGAACGCCGATCTACTCGCAACCGCCGCGAAATACCCGCGCGACATCGCGTAAGCACCTCTCCGCCCGACTCACCCTCGGGCGGTTTTTTAAATTTCTGTAGACGAAAAAGCCGGGCGAGAAGCCCGGCGAGAGGAGGAGAACATCGGTGATCTGATGCGTGATCGATCGGCTTGGCACCCGAAGATTGATTCTATAATGGACCACTTCATGGCACCGCTCGCGCAATTCGCGGCGAGGTGGCGGGCCCAAAGACAAACCAAGCGAACTGACCGGAGATCATTATCACGGTTCCCACTGACAGTACTCACAGCAATGTGCACGAGAGAGGATAACTCAGCGCTTCCAGATCGACCAGATCCATCCGCCGCATACGACGAGGAAGACGACCTGGATGAAGGCGAAGAGTGCAAAGCTGCAGCAGAGAAGCATCGCTTCTTCCTTGAACCCCTCGGGGCCGAAGGCGTGGCGAATGAAGAGGTAGTACCAAAATGGCCACCCGCAGACCAGAGCAGCGACTGCGGTATGGAGCACCCTGAGAACTTTTACGACCATGATCTTTTCTCCCTTTGAACAAGACCGCCGCAATTGAACTCCTCGCCCCATACCCTGTCAACGCTCTTTTGCCAGGAGAACAAAAGGGATAGCGGCTTTTCTTCGAGAAGAAATGTGTACAGGTAGGCTCTCCCGGCAAAAAAAGAGCCGGGCAGATGTCCGGCTGGATCGCGCGACGATCAGAGATCCCAGACAAAGAGAACCCAGACGATCGCGATAGCGAGAAAAAGGACCTGTAAGCTCCCGAGAGCCCAGATGCCGATTCCGGCGAGAAACATCTCCTGCCAGAATCCTTCTGGAGCGGCAAGATGTCGAACACCGAGATACATCCAGACCGGCCACGCGCAAACCAGAAGCGCGAAAGCAGTGTGCAGGATCCGAAAGAATGTCGTGGCCATAGAGGCTCCGTGAGCGCAGCTGCCGCAATTGAACTGCGTACAGAAGATCGTGTCAATTTGCGCTGTCGGTGCCGCGCCGTACAATGCCCGGATGGACCCGCTTGCCGCATACGACTACCATCTCCCAGACGAACTTATCGCTCGCGCGCCCGCTGACCCGCGCGACGCTTCGCGGCTTTTTGTATACGACACGCGCACCGACGAGATCCGCCTCGATACGTTCCGGAATCTCGCTACGCACCTCCCAACGAACGCACATCTCGTCATGAACGACACGCGCGTCGTCCCTGCCCGACTTATACTCGCAAAGGAAACGGGAGGAAAGATCGAGGTGCTGCTTTTTGTGAACGAATACCGCCCCGGTGACGAGGCGATCCCCGGCATCGTCGATCGCAAGATCATCCCCGGCGCGAAGCTCTTTTTTGCGAGCGGGCAGTATCTCGAAGTCATCCGCCAGGAGGAAGAGCGGTTCTTCTTCCGCGCAAGCCTCCCGCCCGACGCACTCTTTGCAGAGATCGAGCGCGAAGGCGTGATGCCGATTCC
>DATIBL010000064.1:0-18228 GCA_035457505.1 Minisyncoccota bacterium
CACTGCAACAATTTCGGTACCAAAGGCGAATCCGTGGCCCATGGCCAGCAGGAAAAACGACATCAACACGTATCTGTGCATGACGTACTCCTTCTGTCAGTACCCAACAAACCGTTTTCCTAAAACTATCGTAGCGCGCAAGAAGCACGTGTCAACGCCAGAAGTAAAAGGGTATGGTTCAAGGCCCCCATTTCCCCAAAAGCGCACTAGAGCCCCCCCCCTTTTTTTTGCCGCGCAAAATTAAAGCTCGGCCAGAGCAGCGAATGAAACAATCGTATTGAGATAAGCATTGCGTCCTCCTTGGACGACCGGCGAGTATTCTGGATGCATCTTACGGACCAGCGAAAACGCGCCTCATCCGCCCAAAGATTTTTCCAGCGATGTAAACGACGATGTAAATGAAGACACTATTAAATAAAAGAAGGGCGGGAATCACCACTTGATTCTCGCGCAGATCATTTGAAATGGCGTCGATAGGCAACGACTCCGAGAGAATGAGCGCCGGCTGCAACAGCCACAACTTATTCCAGCAGGCGTCGCCGCTACAAGTCACAGAAAAAAGAGCATATGCGACGAGATAGATTCCTATCGCCATGGCGCACACTCTGTTAATCCTCTCAATATATGACACAGTCCATATACTACATTCCAGAATAACATCGTCAAACAGCCGTAATGGTTCAATAGAGCTTGGACGCAATGCACTCGATAGAACTTTGCGTCATATGCCATATATCAGCAGAAAACGGGAACAGTCATCGTTTTTTGCAGTGCTTTTTGAAAAAACGGCCACAGAGATGGTCTTTTTCCCGTATCCAGTTCCCATCTTGGTTCTATGGTAAAATGGGAGCAACATGAAAACATCTACGCTTATCGCGGGAGTTCTCCTTTTCCTTATTCTTATCGGTGCGGGTGCGTATTTCTTTATGAAGCCGTCATCGGAGACGGCGTATGTCGCGGAGAAGCCGCTCGCTGTTGCGCCGACTCCCACTCCGGTCGCGCCTGAGAAAACGGCGCCGGTTGTCCCGGCGGTGAAAGAGGACACCACAAAGACAGTCCTCGGTGCGTCGGTTGAGGGGCGGAATATTGTCGCGTACCACTTCGGAACTGGAACGAAAGAAATTCTCTTTGTCGGGGGTATTCACGGCGGGTACGAATGGAACACGGCGCTGGTTGCGTACGAACTGATGGATCACCTTGCTGCGAATCCGAAGGCGGTGCCGCCGGGAGTGAAGGTGACGGTTATTCCGGTGATGAATCCGGATGGATTGAATAAGGTTGTGGGAACGACGACGCGGTTCAGCGCTGCTCAGGTGCCGACCGGGAAGGACGCAACCGTGCCTGGCCGCTTCAATGCGAACAAGGTGGATCTCAATCGGAACTTTGATTGCGACTGGCAGCCGACGGGAACATGGCAGAACACGCCGGTGAGCGGGGGAAGCAAGGCATTCTCTGAGCCGGAGAGTATTGCGATCCAGAAATATGTCACAGCGAAGAAGCCGACAGCGGTCGTGGTCTGGTACAGCGCTGTCGGAGGCGTGTTCTCCTCAAACTGCCATAACGGCGTTTTGCCGGAGACCAAAACGCTGACGAAGATCTATTCCGACGCGTCGAAGTACAAGGCGTATGAGGAATTCAACTTCTACGAGATCACCGGCGATATGGTGAACTGGCTCGCGAAGAACAATATTCCCGCAATCAGCGTTCTCCTCACGAATCACACGAATACAGAATGGGCGAAGAATAAAGCGGGTGTTGAGGCGGTGCTTGCGCATTACGCCAAGTGATCCGCGCGGAAATTTTCCGTCCGCTGTCATGCGCTCGAAATTCTGGATCGTTGCCGTTGTGGCGCTCTTCCTGTCCATGCTCGGGGTGGGGTACTTTCTCCGCTCTGGTGTTTCGGCGCCAGCTTTGGAGTCAGCCCCGGTGAGCATTGCTCCAGTCCCGGTGCCCGAGCCCGTTCCTGCGCATGAGGTCATCGGTGCGTCTGTTCAAGGTCGTCCGATCGATGCGTATCGATACGGAGACGGCATGACGCATCTCTTGTTCGTCGGTGGGGTGCACGGCGGGTACGAATGGAACAGCGTCGCACTGGCGTATGCGTTCATGGACTATCTGGATGCGAACCCGAGCGTGATCCCGGCGGGCATCACCGTGAGCGTTATTCCGTCATTGAATCCAGATGGGGTATACAAGGTCATCGGGAAGGATGGTCGATTTGCCATTGAGGATGTTCCGATGGAGACCGACCACTCGCCCGGGCGATTCAATGCGCATGATGTCGATCTGAATCGAAACTTCGATTGCAAATGGAAACCCGAGAGTATGTGGCGAAGCAAGGTTGTGAGTGCGGGGACGGAGCCGTTCTCGGAGCCAGAAGCAGCGGCGCTTCGAGACTTTGTCGCAAAGGAGAAACCGGATGCGGTGATCTTCTGGCACAGTAAAGCAAATTCCGTCTATGCATCTGAATGCGAGGGAGGAATTTTGCCCGCAACGCTCGGTATGATGAATGCGTATGCCAACGCGTCCGGATATACTCCGGTTCGCACGTTCGACAGCTATGCGGTAAGCGGAGATGCAGAAGGATGGCTTGCCTCCATCGGTATTCCTGCGATCACGGTGGAGCTGAAGACTCATGAAGCGATCGAGTGGGACAAAAATCTCGCCGGCGTGAAAGCTTTGTTTGAGCTCTATACGAAAGAAGAGGTGCCGCTGTAGGTGGGGCGAGAGCGGAAAACAGCGGAAAGCGTAGACAGACCCCGTCTTGTCCGACCGCAGTTTGAGCGCGAGATGGCCAGCGGGTGAGCCGCCTGAGGCCGCCCGCCCATGGTCGTTTGCGCGCTGACCCCCCGTTTGGTACGTTTGAACATAGTAGTCCGTTCGTTCATTCACATCGAGGTGAAATGTGTTCAAGGCATTTTTTGCCGACCGAAGGTGGATGTTCTGGGCCTATGGCGGCGGACTCCTTTTGATCGGGCTGTTGTTTGTCCAGGTTGGGCTTTCCGTCATGCTCAGTGATTGGCGCGGCGAGTTCTACGACATGTTGCAGGCGGCGCACGCACATACGAGTACGGAATTCTACCGGAAACTCTATGAATTTTGCGAAATTACCGTTCCCTGGACCTTCCTGGGGGCGATCACAAATTACATCACCCGCCTCTACGCGCTAAGGTGGCGTGAGGCGATCACCTTCAGCTATATTCCGCGCTGGCGGAACGTGAAAGAAGAGATTGAAGGTGCGAGTCAGCGTATCCAAGAAGATACCGCTCGTTTCGCGCGGATCGTTGAGTCGCTCGGGAAGGACGCGGTAAATGCGATCATGAAACTTATCGCTTTTTTCCCGATTCTCTGGGAGTTGAGCGATAAGGTCATCGTTGAACCGCTCAAGGGCGTACCCGGCTCCATGGTATGGGTTGCCCTCGTCACCAGCATCGGTGGTATGGTGATCTCTTGGTATGTCGGCGCAAAGTTGCCTGGACTTGAGTACAATAATCAGAAGTGTGAAGGTCTGTTTCGCAAGGAACTCGTGTACGGAGAAGATGATAAAGAGCGTTATGAGTTGGTTCAAACGCTCGTTCGGCTCTTTACCGGTGTTCGGCTGAACTATGAGCGCCTGTACTTCCATTACGGATATTTTGACCTCTGGTCGAATATGTATTTCCAGGCCATTTGGCTTGTTCCGTATATTCTGATGGGACCCGGTCTTTTTTCTGGAGCCATCACGCTCGGTGTGGTTTCGAGAACTGCGTACGCATTTGATGATGTGCATGGCAGTTTTGCGTTCTTGATCAACAATTGGACGACGATCACGGAACTCCGCAGTATTCACTTGCGACTTTCCGAATTTGAGAAGAATCTCGATCGATTCCAATGAACATCTGCTCTTGTGGGCAGATGTTTTGTATCGCGCGGGGAGAAACGGGGAGGGATGGAAGAAGCGGGGACCGTCGCCGTTTATTCAACCTCCGCGGTACGATACAAGTATGAATCTCAAACTCTCGTATTTTTCTACGGCAATCGTGACCTCGGTGATCATCTTTGCGCTGACGTTTCTGGCGAGTGCAGATCTCGAAGACCCAGAGATGCTCCATCACTCGGCGCTCGGCGTGGTCTTCGTGGTGAATGTCGTCTGCTACTTTCTCAGTCGCCGGAGTGAGAAGACGGGGAAGTGATGACTTGACCTGAAGCTGCAAGACGCTAGGATCGACACGGAAAGTATGCACGGGGTTTTCTATGCGACGTCTTCTCGTTGCGCTTCTTTTTGCACTTGGTGCTGTTTCGGCTTCGGTCTCTGCCGCAGAACCCGATCACGGCTCTGTCGAGCTGAGCGTCGGCCGCATGTTCGCGGAATATGCGCTTGGGGGTGATGCCTCCTTGCGTGATGCTGGGATTGCACGTCTTTCTCCTGATGAGAAATTGCCGGCGCTCAAAATCCTCGCGGAGCAATACGCGGTCTGGGCAGGCGAGTTGCAGCAAAAGGTCGACCGCGCGAGCATGCTTCTGTTGAAGCATCAGCCCGGCATAGAGATCGAAGTTTTTGCCGACCCGGCGCCGGATGCTGTCTTCGTGCCGATCGTGGCCCACATCACGCGGACTTCGATGCAGGGGCAGCCGGAACGGCAGTTGTGCGTTGGCGACGTTCTTCTTCAAGTGGAAGATACGACGCTGGTTGAGCAGGCCATCGATCAGACCATGCATCCCCTGCGTATTGGCGCAATTCTGCAAGAATATCTGGACTCGATCATCGCGATGATCGCTGCGAAGCACGGCGACACCTTCCAGGTTGTCGTTCGCAGGGGCGAAACGCTCTTGCGACTGGAACAGAGTCGTTCCGGCGCGATCAAGTTCCGAGAACATGCTGCGCGCGCAGCCGCGTCCTTCAACGAACATGTTGGCCGAGGATTGTTGCAAGTGGAGGCGAATGTCAGCCTCATCGCCGCCAGCGATCCAGTGGAAAGCGATGCTGCGGATCGGGCCATCCGGGAGGTGCTAGCGATCTATCGCGAAACGCGCGTGGATTATCTGGCGACCATAGAGAACTATGACGTTCCTGCAGTTTGCTCGCAAGACGCAGGAATGTAGGACGATCCAAAATCATCGAGGGTACTCGGTGATTTTTTCTTCCATCAAACGCACCCGAATCGCATATACAAAACCACCCCGCAGGTGCGGGATGGGGGTCGTTGTACTTATTACGCCAGGAGTCAGCGTTTGGTGGCGACAATGAGCTGATAGTTGCCGAAGCAGAACGTATCGCGCGTGCAGGTCCATTCACCATCTTTCTCGAGGTGCCAGACCGGATCGTGCTCGTCCCAGAGTGCGAGGCCGTAGGGTTCGAACACCAGGAAATACAACCGGCTCAACATGCGGAGCACTGGCGAGGTCGGCTTGTGGAACTCAGCGATGATCAGCTTGCCGCCGGAGCGGGTGACCCGGGCAGCTTCGTGGAGCGCTACGACCTTGAGATGATGCGGGAGCTCGTGCAGCAGGAAGAAAAGGATATTCACCTGGACGACGCCGTTTGCGAGGTCCATTGCGACCGCGTTCTCCTGCGCAAGTTCGATTCGCGCGGCAGGGTCGAGCTTGCGCTTGGCGTTGATGAGCTCGTTCTCAAGCAGGTCCGCGATGATGACCTTATGGGCTCCGCAGGCGCCCGCCGCGCAAACGATTCGCGGGATTACGTTGCCGAATGCGCAGGAGGTAATGAGTACGCGCTTTCCGGAGAGCACGGTGTCGCGAAGTTCTTCGACGATGCGGTCGACCATGGCTTTGTACTGGAACAGGAGGATCGCCGAGATGATCGGCTGGAAGTCGAGCAAGCGGATGAGCCACATTTCCGAATAGACGGGGTAGATGTGGTCGGCGGCGCCGGAGGCTTTTCCTCGGATGGTGCGGAGCATGAGTGCTCCGCGGGTGAACACAAAAAAGAATGCAGCGAGCGCACTCGCGAAGAGCACGGTTGCGGCTCCGGCGATGAGAGCGGGGTGCAGCAGGATTTCCATCGTTGTTCTCGGGGGATCGGATCTCTCGCTGCATGCTCGCTGTCGGACGGGCGTTTGTCAATGATGGGCGGGCGCGGTGCCTGTTCCGTGCGACCGTCGTTGACAGAGCGCCGTCTTTCGCTAGGGTTGGTCCGGACCTGTTTGATATGGAGCCGCACATGCGACTTTTTCTCGCACTTCTCTTTCTCGTTTTCGGGTCGCCGGCATTTGCGGCGGAAGGATCGCCGATGGAAGATCTTTTGCTTTCCCCAGATCAGAAACGATCTCTGTCCGAGGGGACTCCTGCGGAGCGGCGCGAAATACTTGGGGTCTTTTTCCAGCTCTACGATCGGACTGCGGCAGATATCTCGAACGGCATCGACTATTGGTACGCACATCTCCCTAAACGAGGTGTCGGGATTCAAGTCGCACCGCGCGATGTCGCGAGTGGTTCCCTCTTTCCTATCGTCGTCGTCCGCGTTGTTGGCGCTCTTCCGCAAGCTTCGGTCGCGGAGCAACTGTGTCCGGACGATGTGATCCGCGCAGTCGACGGCACTTCCGTTGACCCGCTGATGATCGCTGACGATGCCGATCTCGACACGGTACTCGACCAGACGCGTGCGTATCTTGATCGGGTTACAGGTCTCCTTCGAAACGGAAAGGGTAATCGGGTTTCAGTGACAGTCGATCGTAGCGGTACGCTCGTCGAGCTGTCACCGAAGCTGGATGTCTATCGCCGCCACAGGGGGTTCATTGATCGGAAGGTTACAGACATGCGAGCATCTATTGCGATCGAAACGATGCACGTCAATCGGCTTCGTTTGGTCGTTCAGAACGGGTCGGATGACGATGTTCTTACGACGATCGGAGAGGTTTATATTGCAACTCGTCGATTGAATGAGTCGATCAAAAAGATGATGCCCGGGAACTTCGGCACCCCGCCGCTCTGCGCGAAGAAGGAATAGATTCAATTCACCAGCCGTCGGAACCTCCGGCGGTTTTTTCTTTGTTCGAACTCAGTCTGCTATACTTCGGAAACTATCAGCATCATTGAGTGACATATGCAAAAGATCACCCCGTTTCTGTGGTTCAACAACGACGCCGAGGAGGCGGCGAATTTTTATGTTTCGATCTTCCCGAATTCCAAGATCCGCACGGTGTCGCGATACGAGGAGGCGGGTGCCGCAGTGTCCGGACGGGCTGCGGGGTCGGTGCAGGTCGTGTCGTTCGAGATCAATGGTCAGCGCTTTGATGCGCTGAACGGCGGCCCAATGTTTTCGTTCACGCCCGCGATCTCGTTTCTCGTCGAGTGTGATACGCAGGAGGAGATCGATCACTACTGGGAGAAGCTCACGGAGGGCGGATCGGTCCAGCAATGCGGCTGGCTCAGCGACAAATACGGCGTCACATGGCAGATCGCCCCGCGCATTCTTGATGAGCTTGTGAGCGGTCCGGATGCCGCGCGCAACACCCGCGTGATGAAGGCGATGCTTGGGATGGTGAAGCTGGATATCGCGGCACTCGAGAAAGCCGCCGCAGGGGAATAGTCCGCTCTTCTATGGTCCTTCCATCACGATATGTGAGCGTTGCGATCGCATGTCCGCCGGATCGCGTGTATGCGTACGCCTCCGATCCGTCGCATCTTCCCGAATGGGCAGCCGGATTGTCTGGATCGATCACAAACGAGAACGGCACGTGGGTCGCCGAGTCGCCGATGGGGCGGATCACGATCGCTTTTGTGCCGCAGAATCCCTACGGCGTTCTCGATCACACGGTCACGCTGCCGTCCGGAGAGAAGGTCTTGAATCCGATGCGCGTTGTTCCGAACGGAGACGGAAGCGAGGTCTGCTTCACGCTCTTCCGCAGGCCCGGGATGTCGGACGCGGAATTTGAGACGGATGCCGACATGGTCGCGCGCGATCTTGAGAAATTGAAGACGATCCTCGAATCGTGATCACTTGCGCGCTGTGCAAACAAAAACCGCCAAACAGATGTTTGGCGGCGAGTGTATCTTCTCAGGAACGTACGATCAGAACGGGAGGCGGTAGCGGAAGCAGGAGAAATCCCCGTCGGGATGTACGGCAACGCGTCCGAATGCGAATTTCTTGAAGAGATCCTGCATGCGGGTGTTCTCCCGGAGCGTATCGGCATAGAAGCCGCGCAGTCCGCGATCCTTTCCCCATGCGATGACGGTCTGCATGAGAAGCGTGCCGACGCCGGCGCCGCGATAGCGGAGGTCGCGCGAATACGAGACCTCGTAGAAGCCGGATTCATGCGTGCACGGTCCGCAGGCGTGAACGACGCCGACGATCTCGAGTGCGGCGTTCTCGACGAGAAACACCATGTGCGTGTCGTAGTCGAGAGCTTCGCCATAGACGTACGAGAATTCCTTGATCCGCGCCGCGGCGGTCATGGTGCTCATGTAGCGCAGGCGGCGTTCCTCCGGACTCATTGCGGTGACATATGCGGTGAGTGCGGGGATGTCCTCGGTGCGTGCGGGACGAACGGTGACCACTTCTCCGTCGCGCGGTCCGTGGCAGATGCCAGTGGCGACGTAGCTGTTCGGATATTCCATGACGGACTCCTTTCAACATGTGGGCGATCTTTTGTTCAGACATATGCGATCCGGAAACCCCAGCGGGCGTTCGCGTCGTGCGCGAGCGATTCGCGGAAGGCTGGATGCGCGATGCCGATCATGGCATTAATGCGCTCGCTGATGGTCATGCCTTCGAGTTCGGCAACGCCGTGCTCGGTGGCGATGAACTGCGCAGTGTCGTAGTTGACCGTGACGTGCGATCCTTCGGGAAGCGCGAGCGTGATGCGGCTCGCGAGTCTGCCGGTGGCGCGGTCGGTATATGTGCTTGGAAGCGCGATAATGGATCGTCCACCATCGCTTGCATGTGCGCCGAGTGCGAAGTCGCGTGCGCCGCCGATCCCCGAGTAGGGGAGGTGGCCGATGTGCGATGCGCAGACGTCGCCAAGCAGGCTCACTGCAAGCGCGCCGTTGATGCTCGTCATACGCGGGCTGCGCGCGACGATGTGCGGATCGTTCACGAATTCCTGCGGTAGGATCACGAATTCCGGATCCTCGAGCGCGTCATAGAGCTCGTTGCTCCCGATTGCGAATCCGATTACGACCTTGTTGCGGAGAAGCGTTTTGCGCCGCCCGGTGATCACGCCGGCGCGCATGAGCCGCAAGACGCCATCGGAGATCATCTCGGAATGGATTCCGAGTTCGAGATCAGTCCGCGATTCG
The DNA here is from genome assembly GCA_035457505.1 of Minisyncoccota bacterium. Lineage (GTDB taxonomy): Bacteria > Patescibacteriota > Minisyncoccia > Phycocordibacterales > UBA6899 > DATIBL01. Next base: position 9,238 of record DATIBL010000064.1, read on the forward strand.
AGTGCGCGCAGAATGCCGTCGGGAATGTCGCCGATGCCGAGCTGGAGCGTCGCGCCTTTCTGGATCAGGGGCTTGCCGTGCTGGTCGAAGTGCGATGCGATCCGCTTGCCGATTGCGAGCGCTTCCTCGCTTGCGGTGGATGCAGGGTGGGCCATGAGCGGCGCGTCGTGCTCGAGAACGTAGTCGAATGCGTCGAGCGGCATCGCGCATCCGCTTGCGAGCGGCTTGCCGCGATAGCGTTCCGTCATGATGGGTTCGCTCACGAATTTCGGCATCTGTGAGTTCATGACCGCGATTGTGATACGGGCATGCTGAACCGGTTCCCAGCTCAAGCCTGCGTCGAGGCCGAGCGTGACGCGTCCGAGCGGGTCCGGCCGCGAGACGTGCGCAATTGCGACATCCGGCTGATAGCGTCCGCGCGTACCGTGTGGTCCGGGGCGGGTGAGCGATGGGAAGAAGGAAAGATGACAGGGCAGAAAGTCGGCAAATCCGCGATGGACGAGCTCGCGCGCTCCCGGGCCGATGAACGGCGTGACGAGCCGGATGTGCGGAATGGCCTTGCTCCAGCCTTTTCCAAGGGAAAGGAGCTGGACCACGCGGAGTCCGGCAAATCTGGACGCCCGCTCCCAGAGCAGCGCTTCGACGGCGTCGATGCGGTTGGTGTTGCCCGGAAGCCAGAGGATGCGCGGTGCGATGCGCTCGAGGGTGTCGCCAAGTTCGGCGATATCGGAAAGCAATCTGGGTTTTGACATGATGTCCTCCTTGAGAAGACGGGTTGGAAAGGAACGACGATGTTCGCCCGCGTTATACTCCAATTCTAACGCGAAGTCCACCGTTCAATGCAAGCGATTTGCAATGCTTCCGACGGGGTTCTGCGATCTGTCGTCCACGGGGGATTTGCGCTACCATAGTCCCATTCCGCAGGCGCGCTCGGGGATGCCGGTGGCGCGTGCGCTTATCATTCATCACACAGACGATCATGAATCGCGTTGTCCATTTTGAGATCCAGGCGGACGACCTGGAGCGAGCGAAGAAGTTTTATGAGGACGTGTTCGGGTGGGAGATCACCAAGTGGGAAGGCGGAGCGATGGAGTATTGGATGGTGCTGACCGCGCCTATGGGAAGCACGGAGCCGGGGATCAGCGGCGGACTCCTCAAGCGTCCGTGTCCTGCGCCCGCGCTCGAGCAGGGAACCAATGCGTTCGTCTGCACTGTGCAGGTGGATGACTTTGATGCGATCGCCAAGAAGATCGAAGCGGCGAGCGGAAAGGTCGCGATGCCGAAATTCGCGCTTCCGGGCATGGCCTGGCAGGGATACTTCATCGATACCGAAGGAAATACATTCGGAATCCACCAGCCGGACAAGGACGCGAAGTAGGGGAGGATAAAACGTAGAGGATATTTCGCATGCCTTGCGCATGTGCAATTTTGTGGTACGGTGTGGTCAGAAAAGTCTGGAGTACACATCAATGTTCGCTCGGATAAGGCGCTTCAAGCACTGGATATGCGACGAAGTTCCCACCTGGGAACTCTGGGTGGCGTATCTTCTCACTGTGGTCATCTTCATTGCTGTCGGTCCTCCTCGGCGTTTCGTGAGCTACGCCGGGGGCAACCTCGAGGCTACTCTCGCCTTTGTTGCTGACATGCTCATCCTTGCGGCGCTCGTCACCAATGTCGTCATTTATAGTGTCGGCATGGTCCGCGCGCATCGCTGGTATAAGCAGTCGCCACGGTTCCAGGAATGGACAATGTGGATCTTTTTCGTCGGGATCGGCTGCTTTGCGGCATACTCCTTGCTCTTCAACTTTGATGCGTCGATGGTGTTCCTGAAAACGGAAGCCATACATATGTGGCAAGATCCAATCGTCCGATTTATGATCTTGTGTTTCGGTGCGCTCTGGGTGCTGCTTGCTGGTCTTGCGCTTTTTAACCTCCGCATTTCATCTCGTCGAAAATAACATGCACATGGGCCCTTCGTTTGTGGGGCCCATTTTGTATCCTGCACCTAAAAAATATCACCCCGCCTCTGCGGGGTGGTTCGTATTAAGAGCACATGCCGCGCTTCATGGACTGGAACACTTTGTGAACGCGGTCACTGAGTCCCATCTCGATGAATTCAGCGGGCGTTCTGTGTTCCAAATTGGCGTTGGGCGTATTGAGCCAGGCGTCGGGATCGTCCATGACCGTTGCCGCTTCCTTGCGGAATTCTTCGAGGGGATCTGCGTCCTCCGAACCTTCGTGCTTCTCGGTAGGACGCTCGTTCTTGTCGGCCATACTCTTGCCGAGGCCTTTGCCGATCGCGGCGAGGATCAGGAGGGCTGCATTGACGCTGCCTTTCTGGATCATTCGCCCTGGCGTGCGATCGCCGAGATGCGGATTCGGGGTTTCGAGCCATTCCTTTGGATCGCGAAGGATCTCGGTTGCTTCCTTACGGAACGCCGCAAGCACATCGGCTTTGTATTGGTTCTCCTTTTCTCTGTCGCGCAGATCTTGTGCGACGTTCGGCCAGGTGGGGTTCTTTCGGGCAAGGAGGACCGCCGCGGCGATCCCGAGTCCGGCCATTGCAGCCATGGTTCCTGCGGCACCTGCGGCGACGCCAAGCATAAATCTCATCGTGCACTCCTTCTCTCTATATATTGAATGGGGAAAGAACAGTACTGCTGCTGCGCGGGACCGCTTGGGCGGCCACGTCGAGTTCCCACGTTACGGGAATGTCTCGTGTACGTCAATTCGCGAAGAGTGTCGCGCCCCGCGCGCTTCTGGCACAATGGGAGCACATTATTGATCGATAGAGACAACACAATGTCCACAAAAATTTTCGTCAATCTCGCCGTGAAGGACCTGGAGAAGACCAAGGCGTATTTTTCGGCGCTCGGGTATTCGTTCAATCCGCAGTTTACCGACGCGAATGCGGCATGCATGATCATTGCGGAGGATATGTATGCAATGCTGCTCACGGAGCCATTTTTCAAGGGTTTTCTGCGGACGACCGCGATCGCCGACGCGCGTGCAGTGACGGAAGTCCTCACGGCGCTTTCGTTCGAGAGTCGCGCTGCGGTCGACGCAATTGCCGAGAAGGCGCTTGCTGCAGGCGGAACCCCGGCGCGTGAACCGGAGGATATGGGATTTATGTATAACCGTCCGATCGCCGATCTTGATGGCCATATCTGGGAATACTTCTGGATGGACCCGGCGCATATCGAGAAATAGCGGCACGGGACGTTTCGTGCTAGTCCTAGGGGAGATTCGATGGAGGTCTTCCATGCTGCTGCTTTTGAAACGCGCATGTCTCGCGCTGTTTGCCGCGACGCTTTGCCTGCCGTTTGCGGCCTTCGCTCGGCCGATCGATGCAAGCGTGATGATCGAGGTCGTGCGTTCGACGCCGGCGACATTTGCGGGATTTAAACTTCCGCACGAGGGAGTTGGAATGGGAACCGCCGTCGATGGCGGGATCGTTCTCACTGCTGCGCATGTCGTGTTTGGCGCATCGCAGATACAGCTCAAGGATGCGGAGGGGAGAGTGTCCTCCGCTCGGATCATCGCGCTTGACCCTGCGCTCGATGCCGCGGTCCTTTCGCTGTCACGATCGCTCCCCGGACGCTCGCTCATTCGCGAACGCGCCACAGCGAGAGGTGAAGAGACTGTCGTGGTTCCGCGCTGGGACCCGAGCGCGGAAGAAGAGCCGGCGATGTTGCGCGCTCCGATCCAAACGACGCTCTGGTCGAACGGGAGTATTGCTGTACCGCTTATCATGACGGGGATCAAGGGCGAAACCGGTATGAGCGGAGGAGGGCTGTTCGATGCGCGCGGCAGGATCGTCGGCATTGTCGTCAGGATCACTAGCCAACTCGGGTATCTCTCGGCCGTGCCGATCGCGGCAGTGTGCGCGAGCGTGAAGAAATGCCCGCCCGCCGAGGAATGATCGCTCTGTACGCATCGCGGACCATCTGGTCCGCTTTTTCGTCCCGCTTCACTTTTCGTTTCACTGTGGAAGAATGAACAGCATATTCATCACGCGGCATTCATGAAACCATCTCGATCGCTCGCGGCGCTCCTCCTGCTTGGGCTTGCCGCGCTCCTCGCATTCTTCTGGTTCGGATTTTCTGGCGGTTCCTATATCGGAGAAGGCGTCACTCTTTATCAGAGCGTCTACGGCGGAAAGCCGACGGCGCAGGGATACGTCTATATTCCGTTTACAAAAACAAGCAAAGCGCCGCTCGTGGCTCAGGTCGCGATCGACGCGAACGGCGACGGTGCGATCGCGGCATACGATACGCCGGCGGGCATGCAGCAGGAATGGGTTGTCCGTAATGCCCCGACGGATTTCATGGCAGGGGATGCCAATCGTCTGACATTCACGATCGTCGATCCCGAGTTCGCATTGCGAGCGCGCTCCGGCACGGTCGTGCTCACGACTGCAGACGAGTCGATCGATGCATGGACCGAACAATTCGCGAGCGAGAAGGATCGTGCGACATTCACGATCGCGGAGGTCCTCTTCGATCGCCGAGATGATCGCAAACAGTTCGACAAGACCGGTGAACTCGCGACCGGTATGGCGGATCTCGGAATGATCCCGGTTGCACATGCGCAGGGTGCGGCGGCGCCTGCACCGGCTGCTCCCGCAGCGCCAGCGCTCGGACCGAACGATTACGCTCGCATCGATGGCGCGCCGGATCAGGACCAGCTCTGGAATGAGTGTGCCCCGACAGCGATTTCCAATTCCTTCCGCTGGCTCGCCAAGAAGTACGGTCTCGAGGACAAGATGCCCAAAGGAGACGCGAACGATCTGATCGACGAGATCAAGGGCGATACCGCGTGGAACGACGGCGTCGCGCACGACAATATCATCGCAGGGAAGACGGCGTTCATTACGCGCCACGGTCTCCCGCTCGAGGCGCATCAGATCGGACACCAGAATGATGACGATATCGTAGAGAAGATCTATGCGGAGATTCAGAAAGGTCAGGCGGTCGAAGTATGGCTTGCGTTTTTTACTGCGAGCGGGACGCCTGCGGGTGCGCACCTCGTGACCGTCGTCGGCGCGGGGCACCGCAACGGAAAGCGCGTCGTCGCATTCCACGATCCGGATACGACCTCCGCGGACGGCCGCCCTTCTCGCGATGCGTATGAAGTGCAGTTCGGGAATTATATGGAGGGCTACATGCCGGGCGGACAGACCTATATCCGCTATGCATATGCGCAATCACCGATCACGGCACTGACGGACGGAACATGGACCGACCCAGCAAAGACGGCCGGAGTACTCGCGCCCGGAACATCGCTCACTCCCGCGGGAGAAGACATCACGATGGGGCGTTCGCAGTTTGGATTCTTCTCAGTGTCCGTCGAGCATCCTGGCGACCATTATGTCGGCGAGACATTCCCGGTCCGCGCTGGTGCGTTCTTCACCGGGAAATCGCGTACGGTCGAGTACTATACGGCGGCGGGCGTGCTTCGCTCATGGACGCACGGAGCGGGGAAGCCCTGGTCGCTTTCGGGAGTGTTCGAAGGAGGGGCGAACGTGAGTCCGGCGACGATTCCTGATGCGCCGCCGACGACCAGTATTGCGCAGGATCGGTTCACTGTGGAAAAGCAATTCACCTGCGTGAGCCCCGGCGTGGCAATGGTCTCGTATCGCGCGACGCTCAACTGGCCTCGCGTGGGCGGAGAGGTGCCTGCGGAAGTGCTTGCGATCCATCACGGCGCGGAGTTCACGTCGACGAGCGATGTGATGCGCGTCGATTCGCCCGTATTTCGCTGTATTGCAAAAGAGGAAGAAAAGAAAGACGAGCCCAAGACCGCGCTCCAGCCGTTCTGTCCAGGAGTGGAAGAAGATCCGAACGGCATGATTGTCGATGTGCTGAAATCTGGGAATGAGTGCTATCCGACCATGCAGTTTCACCAGGCGGGCGCAGACAAGTGCGATGCGACCCACTGGCATGGAAATGCCGGCATGGCGATCTCTCTGAAGGGAAGGACATGGACCGATCCTTCCGGCTGCGGATTCGGACGGATCTCGGAGGTTTCGGCTGGCCAGGTGAAACTCTCGCCTGACGCAGCGGCGCCGTTCATCGGCGAAACGCTCACGCGGTAGGGGAAGAGCATATCGCGAAAACCCGATTCGTCTCGACAAACACACGCGGCCATGGCCGCGTGTGTTTGTCGAGTAACCTTTTGTTCCGAAGGTGGTATTATCTTTCGGGAATAACACGACAGATAGTTCCTATCAGCGATCGCACGCCCGTTTCTCCCCGATGTGGCTTCGGCCATGTCGGGGATTTTTTTGCTCATTTGTCCCCAGGTTTGTTCGCTCTCGCGTCCGGTGGTTTCAAAATACTTTCCGATCGGGAAGCTGCTTCCTCTTTCACTTTACTTTGGAAAGTGATACCATGGCATCTCACATGCGCAATATTATTGGAAATATTTACTTCTGAATCATATGAATGCAAAAATGATCGCACTTGGAATCGGAATTCTCGCCTTTGCTGGTGCTTCGTTCATCCTTATTCGCGATATGGGCAAGACCGATACATCGGCCGCTGCGAGTGCCGCCGTGCCTGCACCGAGCATCTCCGTTGAGGCGCCGATTTCGGCTCCCGAGGTGGACGTTCCGTCGTCGCCGAACCCGGATGCGGGTCTTGCGGAGGGGGGCGTGAAAGAAATTGCGATGGATTCTTGGATGGAGATGAAGAGCGACGGAACGATGTCTGCCCACTTCTCGCTTCCGGAGATCCGGGTCAAGAAGGGAGATCGCGTGCGTGTTGCGATCACGAACACCAAGGGGACGCACGATTTTGTCATCGACGAGCTCGGCGTGAAGCAGGATACCCCGGAAGGACAGACTACGGTCGTCGAATTTGTTGCGGACAAAGCAGGTTCCTTCGAATACTACTGCAGCAAATACAGCCATCGACTGATCGGACAGAAGGGAACGCTGATCGTGACCGAATAATGTGATCTCGTATTGCTTGAGAACCCCGGCCTGCCGGGGTTCTTTTTGCGTGGTAGCATATCGTCATGAGTGTTCGCTTCCACCGGGGAAGGCTTGTTGTTGTGAACGATCGCATGCAGCGGGGGTATCGCTATCACCGCACTGCACGCGTGGGACGTGATTTTGATCCGACGTTTCGTCCTGATCTTTCGCCCAAAGAGATGCTTGCGCTCGGGGTGTTCGGCGGAAAGTATTTGACCGATTGCCGCAAAGAATTTCCTGCATCCTGGTTTGTGCGCGCTAAGCTTTCTCCTGCGCATGCCGATCCGTCGATCAACTATTTCCGCGTGGCAGCGAGTCAGCCACTTTCGGTCTGGAGGAAAAAGGGGTGGATCCATCCTGACGATCCGCGAGGATGGTTCCAGTGGTATTGTCGCTATTGGATGGGGCGAAGGATGCCGGAAGAAGATCAGCGACAGATTGCACGATGGCGGGCGATCATGCGGCATGTCGTGCAGCTTCGGAACGCATGCCGACCGGGGGACCTTATGTGTCGCCCTCGTCAGCGCCAAGCATTGCTTCACTGGGCGATTGATGCACGGAAACTATAAGAGAAGGGGAATGAAAAACGCGCCGATCACTCGGCGCGTACGCTTTTGGTGCTGAACACATTTGTGAAGATGCCCTTGAGCTCGTCTGGAAGGTGCGTGAGAATCGGCGTGCAGTTCCGCCGAAAGACGTCATAGCCGCCTTCGGGCGACCATCCTTGCGCGAGATCGGTGCGATCTGCTGAGAAGGTGAAGCTCCGCGGTGCCTCTTCTCCGACCTGGATGATCTCCATGAAGATGCGCGTTTCGGAGCTCATGTCGGTGCCGATGGCTTCGTGGGTGCCGGGGGTATCGCTATTGCGGACCGTGCACATGATTCCTGGCGATGGGGCGACAAAGTATTCCTCGGCCGCGGCGCGAGCGATCGGGAGCGCAAGGATTGCCGCGAGTGCGAGGGCTCGGAGGGTTCGAGTGTGCATGATGAGAACATCCGTATTCCTTCCTTAGGCTACTGCCGGGAGGGGGGTGGCTGCAAGTTCGAGTTCTCGTGCGGTGTCATACTTCGACCTGCTATACTATCGGCATATTTATTTCTCATTTGATGCTCTATGAAGCACTCCTCTGTCTTTGGTCTCGCCGCAGTTCTCCTTGCGATCGTCGTGTTTGCGGGATTCGCCATGCGATATCGCTCGACTGCAGAAGTTCCGCTCCATGATATGGCAGCGCATGAGGTGCCTTTGCCAGCGACAGCAGGGGAGATTTCAAATGCGGCATCGCTCGGGGCGCCAGTGCAGCCGGTCATCGGCGAGGAGGTCGCGTATTTTGGTGATCGGAAGGGACATTTCGTTCGTCCGGTTGCATCGGGGACGTATCCGGGCGTGGTGATGATCCATGAGTGGTGGGGGCTCACCGACGGCGTGCGCGAAGAGGCGCGTGCACTTGCCGGGGAAGGCTATCTTGTGTTCGCCGTCGATCTTTTCGGGACGGTCGCGACGACATCCGAGGATGCGCGCAAGCAGACGGGCACGGCCAAGCAGGATGTTTCGAATGCCAACATGCGTGCGGCAGCAGCCTATCTGCGATCGCACGGAGCCGCGAAGCTCGCATCGCTCGGATGGTGTTACGGCGGAGGGCAATCGCTGCAGCTTTCGCTTTCTGGCGAGCCGCTTGATGCGACGGTCATGTACTACGGTCAAGTTGTCACGGACCCAGAACGCTTGAAAGCCCTCCATGCCCCGGTGCTCGGGATCTTTGCGGGGGACGATCGTTCGATCACCGCAGAGAATGTTGGGAAGTTCGACGCCGCACTGGATCAGGTTGGAGTGGCGAATAGCGTGCATATCTATCCAGGCGTCGGCCATGCGTTCGCGAATCCGACGGGAGCAAGCTATGCGCCCGAGGAAACAAAAGACGCGTGGGCGAAGACGCTCGCCTTCCTTGGCGAACATTTGCGCTGATCGCGAACGGAGGCAGGCCCCTTTGTTGAGCGCTCTCCTCGGACAAGCTCCT
>DATIBL010000065.1:0-4273 GCA_035457505.1 Minisyncoccota bacterium
GCCGTCAATGCGGCATCTATCGCACTCGCGACCTCGGAGATCCCGTGGGGCGGACCCGTCTCGGCGATCCGTGTTGCGCGCCAGAACGGCTCATGGGTCACGCTTCCGCCATTCCGCGTAGAAGAAGGACACGAGGTGATCGAAGGCGACTGCGAGCTGGTCGTCTGCGGAAAGGACGGGAACGTCAACATGATCGAAATGAGCGGCACAGAGATCCCGGAGGACGTGGTCATGGAGGGACTCGCCTTTGCAAGCGCAGAGATCGAAAAGCTTCAGGTATTCCAGAAGGAGCTCGCCGCAAAGCGCGGAAAGACGAAGCGGACGATCGAACTCGCAGATGTCGGCGACGATATCAAAACGCTCTTCGCAGAGACTGTCGCGCCAAAACTCGAGGCGACCATCTTCTCGGGTGCAGGACGCGCAAAGGAATACGCCCTGCTTGATACGTGGATGGAGGCGGTAAAAGAGAAGGAGGGAATGAATGCCGCTCTTGCGGAGCAATATTTCGACGATCAGGTGAACGAGCTTCTCCATGCGAAAGCGATCGATGCGAACACCCGCCCCGATGGACGCAATTTCGACGAAGTGCGTCCGCTCTATGCGCAGGTCGGTGGACTATCGGAAGTCCTGCATGGGACCGGCATCTTCTACCGCGGAGGAACGCATGTGCTCTCTGTGCTGACCCTCGGCGGACCGAACGAAGCGCAGATCGTCGACGGCATGGAGGTGAAGGAGAAGAAGCGCTACATGCATCACTACAACTTCCCGCCGTTCTCTTCGGGGGAGACTGGGCGCATGGGCGGCACCAATCGCCGCATGATCGGGCATGGCGCGCTCGCAGAGAAGGCGCTTGTTCCCGTCCTTCCGGACAAGGAGGCGTTTCCGTACACGATCCGCATCGTCTCCGAATCGATGGCCTCCAATGGTTCGACCTCGATGGCATCAGTCTGCGGGTCGACGCTCGCACTCATGGACGCCGGCGTTCCAATCTCCGAGCCTGTCGCCGGCATCGCATCAGGACTCATGATGCGCGATGCAAAATCCTACAAGGTCCTCACCGACATCCAGGGACCCGAAGATCATCATGGTGACATGGACTTCAAGGTTGCAGGGACCAAGAACGGCGTTACGGCGATCCAGATGGACGTCAAAGTCGACGGGATCCCGCTTCCGATTTTGAAAGAAGCATTTGAGAAGGCGAAGGCGGCACGCGTCACCATCCTTGCACGCATGAAGGAGGCGATCGCAGCGCCGCGCGCCGACATCTCTCCGTTCGCGCCGAAGATCGTGTCGATCAAGATCCGTCCGGATCAGATCGGCATGGTGATCGGCTCAGGCGGAAAGACGGTCAACGAGATCCGCGAACAGACTGGCTCAGAGATCGACATCGAGGAGGACGGAACCGTCTTCTGCACCGGAAAGAACGGCGCGGCAGAGAAGGCGCGGGACATCATCGCGGAAATGACGCACGAATACAAAGCGGGAGAAATGTTCCAGGGCACCGTCGTCCGGATCATGGACTTCGGCGCATTCGTGAAGATCGGATACAACGCCGAAGGGTTGGTGCACGTCTCGGAGATTGCGCAATTCCGCGTCGAGCGCGTTGCCGACTATCTTTCGGAAGGAATGGTCGTGCCGGTCGTAGTGAAAGAGATAGACGAACGCGATCGCATCAGCCTCTCGATCAAACGCGCGGATCGAGAGTTCATCAAGCCGAACGAGCGCGACGCAAAGCTCATCAAGGAGCAGCGGGGATAAGCGATACCGCTTCACTTTCCCAAAAAAGGACCGCTCTCGCGGTCCTTTTTACTTCCTCCACGAATCCACCCGCGCACGATATAATAGAGGCGCATGAAGGAGATCTCATACGAAGAGGAGCGCGCTCCAGAAGAGAAGAAGCCCGCACGATCGATAGGGAACGAGAAAGTTCACGCACTTCGCACCTACGGTGCAGACGCAGGAGAAATGCTGGTCCACAAACAGATCAGCAAGATCGATATTATCGAGGCAGAGGCAAAGCGCCGCGAGGAGCGCGGGGAAGCGCGGCTCGTTCACGACGAGACCGCAGGCTCGCATCTCGGGGTATTTATCGGCGCACTCGTGCTTCTTCTCGTGGTCGGACTTGGAGTCGGCGCATATGCGCTCTTTGGCGGCATGCCAAAAAATATCGTGTCATTCGGCACGGGGGGCGGTTTGCTTTCGGGGGGTACCCGCGGCAATGAGCCCGCGCAGGCTGAGCCAATCGAGATCACCATCACGAATTCCCCGCGGGAGCAGATCATTGCGGACATTTCGATCGCTTTTTCTGAGACCACGCTTCCTCGCGATGGGACGCGAACGATCCGATTTCTCACCGGGGAATCTTCATCTCGCCCCGCAACTCCGAGTGAATTTCTCTCTGCTGCAGCATCCCATGTTCCCGACACGCTGACTCGGGCATTTGGCCAAACATTCGAATATCGGATCCATATGGCAGATCGTGCGAGCGGCACGATCATCCTTCCGGTACGCTCCTACCCCGACGCATTCTCCGGCATGCTCGCATGGGAACCGCGGATGCCCTCCGGTCTTGTTCCGCTTCTCTCGCCGTGGGTGGACCGAAAGGGTCTGCTTCAGCTCGAGATCTCCTCGTCTATGCGATTTAGCGATGTGCGGATCGGAAGCGCCGATGCAAGAGTCCTTAAAGACGCCTCCGGCAAAGAGCTCCTCGTCTACGGCTTCCCCACAAAAGAACTGCTCGTAATCGCCTCGACACAGAGCGGATTCCAGCATGCGGTCGTCGCCCCAGCGCAGGCGGAGTGACCAGATTGCACGGGATGTGCCTTTCCCGTATCATGGCCGCATATGCTGATCGACCTCGAACAATACAGAACGAAGCTAGAAGCAGAGAAGGCGCTGCTTCTCGAAGAGCTCGCTCATGTCGGAAAGACCAACGCCGCACAGCCAGGAGACTGGGTTCCCAAAGCTGACGACCTGAATGTTCCGCAAGCAGATCCGAACGAGCGCGCCGACGAGGTCGAAAACCTTCTTGAGAATGTCGGGATCGAAGACCAGCTTGAGATCCAGCTCAATACTGTTACCGCCGCACTCGCCAGGATCGCCGCAGGAACCTATGGCATCTGCAAGATCTGCAAACGCGAGATCGAGGAACGGCGACTTGAAGCAAGCCCCGCCGCGACAACGTGCATTGAGCATCGCGAACAAAACTGACCGCCTGCACCCGACCATCATGGTCGGGTGTTCGCTTTTTGGAGCGCTTGTCGTCTCAGCCTCGTGCCCGTAGTATGAGGTCCATGAGTTTTGCGAAGGTCAGCTCGGCTCAGCCGGAACTTCTCGGCGCGAAGATCATCACGATCGAGGCGGATATTTCCAAGGGCATGCATGCCTTTACGATCGTTGGTCTTCCAGACAAAGCCATCGAGGAATCGCGCGATCGCGTCGCAGCAGCGATCAAGAATGCAGGATGGCGATCGCCGAAGCAGCGCAATCACAAGATCACTATCGCACTCGCACCGGCAGACCAGAAGAAAGAGGGGCCCGTCTTCGATCTCGGGATCGCATTGGTCTATCTTCTCGCGACGAAAGATATCGCATTCGACCCGAAAGGGAAGATCTTTGCTGGAGAGCTCGCACTCGACGGAACTCTGCGTCCGATCAGAGGCGCGCTGTCGATTGCACGAACTGCGCGCGACAAGGGGTTCACCGAGATCTACCTTCCGATCGCCAATGCCGCCGAAGCCGCACTCATTCGCGGGATCACCGTATATCCCGCCGCGACGCTGAAAGAGGTGGTGGAGCATCTGACTAAAAAGCCGATCGGCGACCCGACGCAGTCGCGCCCAATCGTACCGATCACGCCGCAGCCGCCGACGATGATCGCCGACTCGCGGAAACCTGATGCAAAGAACGACAGCGTTACCTTCGATGACATTCGTGGACAAGAGAGCGCAAAACGCGGACTTGCGATCGCCGCAGCGGGCGGACACAACATCGCGCTTTTCGGTCCTCCAGGAACCGGCAAAAGCATGCTCGCAAAGGCGTTCGCGGGTATCCTTCCGGATCTTACTGAAGACGAAGCGCTTGAAGTGACCTCGATCCACTCGGTGGCAGGAACGCTCCGCGGAGAGATCGTGACGCGTCCTCCGATGCGCGCACCGCATCACACATCTTCCTATGTTTCCGTGATCGGCGGAGGGACGACCCCAAAACCCGGCGAAGTCACGCTCGCGCATCACGGCGTACTCTTTCTCGATGAGTTTCCAGAATTCGATAA
>DATIBL010000066.1:0-2338 GCA_035457505.1 Minisyncoccota bacterium
GATGTTCGGACGCGAGACGCCGGTAGAACTCGATTTCCTGCAGATCAAAAAGATCTAGTTCTGATCGCGAAATCCAACGAATTTCTTCGTTGGCAGGGTCAGTCGTCTTGTCGCCATATGCAGCATATGGCTCCGGCGAACAACCGACCCTGCCGCCTCGAACTCCATCTGTATTTCGTCGTCAGAAGGGTTGTTAATAAGGAGGAAATCCAGCGAATTTCTCTGCTGGAAAGCTTATACAAGGGCGGCCCTATGTTTTCATAGAGCCGCCCTTGTATCTTCCGGGAGGGTCCCACTCTGCCCCCTTGCGGATTTGTTCCTCGCGTCGTAGGATGCTCACATCTTCGGAGTTGCCGTTTGTATGGAAAGCGGGCTTCTCTTCTCCGCGAGATGCATGGGTAGTAGATAATTTGCATTTTCGCTATGGCTAAGCAAGTCACCAAGAAACTGAAGATCCTCGCGCCGGCAGGGAAGGCAACCCCGACTCCGCCGATCGGTCCGACCCTCGGTCAGGCCGGGATCAACATCGGGCAGTTCATCACCGAATTCAACGCGCAGACCGCCAAGATGATGGGCGACATCATCCCGGTCGAGATCACCGTCTACGATGATCGTTCGTTCACGTTCGTGTTGAAGACTCCGCCCGCCTCCCGCCTCATTTTGAAGGCGCTCGGCAAGGACAAGGGATCCGGCAAGACCGGCGTGTCCAAGATCGGCTCGCTCACGAAGGCGCAGGTCCGCGAGATCGCGGAGAAGAAGGTCATCGATATGACCGCGGCATCGATCGAGGCAGCGATGCGCACGGTCGAGGGGACGGCTCGTTCGATGGGCGTCACGATCACCAACTAACCACGTTCGCACATCTGGCGAACACGGTGCAAAAAACGGACCCACTCGGGTCCGTTTGTGCTAGCGCGGGGGTGCACCCGCGCGCAATGTCGCAATCATGAGCACCGTGTCTTCCCCGTCCAGGTCTCGCACTTTCCGTGTTTGCGAAGGGGAGTTGGGGTCGTAAAGAAGGAATTCCTCGAGCGCCCCGTTGCGGAGATGGAGTTCCGCACGCAATGCCGATGCATCGGTGTTTGGGGTGTTATAGAAGACGAGTCCGCCTGCCTGCCCGGTTTGTTCCATCTCGAGAAGCGCACGCCTCACTTCAAGAAGAATTGCGTCGATATCCATGTCTGACCTCAGAATTTCTGTTTCGACGCTAGCACGCAAGGGGCCTTCTGGGCAATCGTTTCGTGCGGGCACGTCATGCTATACTCGTTGAGATGACTGGGAAGAAAACAGCGACACGTACCCGCCCAAGCTGGGACGAATATTTTCTTGAGATCGCGGAGCTCGTCGGTTCGCGCGGGACCTGCGACCGCGGCCGCGCAGGCACCGTGGTGACGCGCGATAAGCGCATTCTCACGACCGGCTATGTCGGCGCGCCGGTCGGGGTGAAGGATTGCGACGAGGTGGGGCACGAGCTTCACACGGTGATCAACACCGACGGCTCTCGCACGCAGCACTGCATCCGCACGACGCATTCCGAGCAGAACGCGATCGTTCAGGGCGCACGGGTCGGCGTCTCGCTTGTTGGCGGCACGATGTATACGCATATGATGCCCTGTTACACCTGCGCGAAGATCATCATTAATGCCGGGATCGTTCGCGTGGTCGCAAAGAAGGACTATCACGGGGCGCCACAGAGCAAGGAAGTGTTCAGAGCGGCCGGCGTTCTGTTTGAGATCGTCACGAACGAGACGGAAAGTTATCCCAACATGAAAGCAGACGACGACGTATGACAAAGCGCGGAAAGTTCATCGTGATCGAAGGTGGCGATGGCTCGGGGAAGTCGAGCGTGATGGCATATTTGAAAGACATGCTTGCGAATGAGCGGGTAATCTTCACTCATGAGGCTGGAGGAACGCCAGCGGGCTCAGAGATCCGGAGCGTGATCCTCGAACATGAGTGCGCGCCCGAGACGGAGCTCCTGCTTTTTTCTGCCGATCGCGCGCATCATCTCGATACGCTTATCCGCCCGGCACTCGCAAAGGGGGCGCACGTTATTTGTGACCGTTTTTCCGCATCGACGTATGCCTACCAGGTCCACGGGGGCTCCGCATCGATCAAAAAACTTTTTGCCGTCGTCGATGATACTGTGGTCGGCAAGACGCATCCCGATCTCTATATTTATCTCGATGTTCCGCCGAAGATCGCCCGCAAAAGGATGCAACAGCGGGGCCGCGCCGATCGGATCGAGATCCGCCCCGAGGCATTTCACGAAAAGGTTCGGAGGGGGTATCATGCGTATCTTCGCGCTCTGCCGCATGTCGTGATCGACGCGACCGAG
>DATIBL010000067.1:0-6871 GCA_035457505.1 Minisyncoccota bacterium
CGGCTGTTTGTTTGTTTTCTGGAACAGGAATTTGCCGACACGATCGCGAACGTCTTCTTTCACATATTCGAAGTTCACGCCCTTCATGCCTTTGCCGCATGCGTCCTCGACCGTCTTTTTGACGATCAGACGAGCCTGCGAGAGCATGTCTTGCGACTCTCGCACATAGACGAATCCGCGTGCGACGATATCAGGCGATTTCATCAGCTTGCCGGAGCGCATGTCGACCGTCGCAACAATGACGACGATGCCTTCCTGGGCGAGCATCTGGCGGTCGCGGATGACCACCTCCTGCATGCCGCCGACGGAGAATCCGTCCACTGCGATCATTTCCTTCGGCGCAGATTGCGGGAGGCGCACCATCTTCTCGCCTTTGTTGCGGATCTCGATAATTGCGCCGTCGTCCGGGATGATGATATTGTCCCGCGGCGTTCCCGAGGCGACCGAGATCTCGGCGTGGGTGCGGAGGAAATAGTGGTATCCGTGGAGCGGGATGAAGAACTTCGGCTTGACCTTGGTATGGATCCACATGGTCTCGTCGCGGTTCGCGTGTCCGGAGGAATGCACGTCGGACGAGGCGTAATGAACGATGCGGCCGCCCTGGCGCGAGAGGAGATCCTTCAAGCGCTGGACCGCACGCTCATTTCCCGGCACGACCGATGAAGAGAAGAGCACCGTGTCGCCCTCGCGAAGCTTCAGGTACTTATGCTTCTTCATTGCCGCGCGATTAAGGGACGCGAATTCATCGCCCTGTGCGCCGGTCACGAGCATGATGATCCGATCCGGCGGGAATTGATCCATCTCCTCGATGGGAATCAGCGTGCCTTTCTTGAAATGGATCATGCCAGCCTTTTCGGCGAGCTCGATGTTGGTCTTCATGCTGCGCCCGTCGATCACGACTTTCTTGCCCATCACCTCCGCGTAGGCAATGATCGCGATGATGCGCTCAAGGAGAGAGGCGAACGTGGCAATGATGAGGCGTCCGCGCACGTCGCGGATGATTCCTTCGATCGTGCGATGCACCTGCGGTTCCGGGATCGAAAAGCCCGGCTTCTCGCAGTTGGTCGAATCAGCCATGAGAACCAGAACCTTTTCCTTTGCGATCTTTCCGAATTCCTCCTCCTCCTCCTCCGTCGGAACGCCGCCAACATGGTTCAACTTGAGGTCACCGGTGTGCGCAATGACTCCGTACGGGGTCTCCACCATGACGCCCATTGAATCGGGGATCGTGTGTGTGACCTTGAAGAAGCGCACGGCGAGGTCGCCGAATGCGACGCGGTCGGTCGTCTCGACGATCTTGAGATCAATCGCGGGAACGTGTGGGAACTCGTCTTGGCGCTTCTTGATGATCATCGCGGTCAGATTGCGCGCGTAGATCGGTGGATTGCCGAGCTTGTCGATCAGGTAGGGAATGCCGCCGATGTGATCGAGATGGCCGTGCGTGATGACCATCGCGCGGATCTTGTCCTTGCGATCCTCGAGATAGGTTGTGTCGGGAAGGATGTAGTCGATCCCCGGCGTGTTGTCGTCCTTGAACATGAATCCGCAATCGATGATGACGATATCGTTGCCGTATTCGACTGCGGCCATGTTGCGACCGATCTCTTCGACGCCGCCCAAGATAACGATGCGGACGTCGCCGGGAGCGAGCGGCGGGATCGTCACCTTCTTCTTTTCGACGGCTTTGCGATCGTCGCGGGATTCGAGGGCAAGATCGCGCGTGCGTTCAAAATGAATGCCGATGTCCTGGCGTGTTGAGCGACGCGGGCCTCCGGGGTGCGCAGGAGAGCGCCGTCCGGGTCCGCCGATGCCGGGCTTGCGCGGAGGGCGCGGGGCCGACGAGGCAGCACGCGCAGGGGATGCCACGGGCTTTGGCGCGCGCGCTGGCGCCTGCGGCGGGACATTGCGGATCCCTGCCGCGCTAGCGCGGACGACGCGGATCGGGAGACGCGACCGCGGCGCGGGGGCAGCGGACGGAGAACGGGACATGCGCATGCGCGAACGCCCCGGGTCCTGCCGGTCGTTCGATGAAAAACTGCGTTCAGTCATGAATGAGATAAAGAATAAGTGCGAATAATAGAGTGACAAAAAGAAAGGAATGAAGAACGTCCGCTATTCGGCAACGCGCTCCATGCGGTCGCTGAAGAATTTCCAGACGCGCTCGCTTTCGACGTACCAATCGTGGACGGAGAGAAATCGCTCGCTCTCTGTCGTGACGATCCCGACCTCGAGCGCTTTGCGCTGCTTCGGGGACACGACATAGATGAAATCGGGGACATACAGGAAGACGGCGGGGCGGTCAGTGGCGATCTCTTCTTCGAATTTTCCAAGGAGCTCTTGCTGTTCTCTGGGATCAAGTGTCTTGCGGGCTTCCTCAAGCAGCTTATCCGCGGAGCGATTCGCATAGAGTGCGAGGTTCGATCCTGGGGCGTTGCGCTGCGATGAGTGCCAGTACGCGAAGGGATCGGGATTCCGGCCGGTGATCTCTCCGAAGAAGATCGCGTCGTATTTGCGGGGTGCGACGACTTCGGTCGAGAAGACCGTCTGTTCCGAGATCTTGAGCGTCACTTTTGCGCCGAGTGCTTCCCAGTTCTGCTTCAGGATCTCTGCGGTCTGTCGAAACTCAGGGATGCCGTCGAGGAGTGCGAGTGAGAATTCAAGGTGCTCAGTGGTTTTCTTGCGCTTGTCGGTCTTCGTCCAGACTTGTCCCGCTTCGTCGAATTTCCATCCGCCATCTTCGAGTACGGCACGCGCACGTTCGAGGTCGGGCACCGTCGCGGTTGCATGAGCGAGTGCGCTCGGATCGTTCGTTGCGCCGAAGGGGAGCGGACCGGCGACCGGTGTTGCGTATCCCCGGAACACGTCGCGAACGATGCGCTCACGGTCGACGGCAAGCTCGAGCGCTTCTCGGACAGACGCATCGGCAAAGATCGGGCGTTCGGTCTGATTGAAGAACACCGCATAGACGCGAGGGAGCTTTCCGAGCACGATTGGAACGTTGTGCGTGCGGTAGGTTTCCGCATGGACAGGATCCACGGCGCTCATTTGATCGATCTCGCCCTTTTCGAAAGCAGCCAGCAGATCTTTGTTGTTGCCGTACAGGCGGATCGTGAGATTCGTGATGTACGGTTCTCCGAGGGCGTAGCGCGGGAATGCGCGAAGCTCGTAGGACGTCGGGAGCCGAGTCTCCTTGTCTTCGACAAGGTCGGCGATCATGTACGGACCCGACCCGATCGGCTCGAGATTGAGATAGCTCAAGTCGAACTGGTCGTTCCCGACATGCTGCCACACGTGCTTCGGAAGAATGCCCATCGTCAAATTTTCGAGGAACCGTGGAAACGGCTTCTTGAGGGTAAAGACGATCGTGCGCTCATCTGGTGTTTCGATGCCGACGTCGTCAAAACTCGCGCGGCGGAGGCTCTTGACCGCAAGACCGGGATCGCGCGCCTTTTCGATCGTGAATGCGATGTCTGCGGACGTGATCGGCTCTCCGTCGTGCCAGGTGAGCTCCGGTCGCAGGGCGATCGTGTAGACGAGGCCATCCGGCGAGATCGTATAGGACTCGGCGAGATCAGGGACAAGCTCTCCAGACGGAAGCGGTTTCATGAGGCCCGAATATATGAGCGCGGTCATGTCGCGGTCCGCATCGAAGCGTGCGAGGATCGGATTGATATAGCGCGGCCAGCCGATCACGCCTTCTGAGATCGCGCCGCCATGCTCGGGAACTTCGACGAGGTATCGGTCGCCGATCTGTCCGAGGAGGCCGAACGATGATGCAAGAAAGACGATCGTGCACAGCCAGAAGACAGCCCGGGCTGGCCGGGGAAGCGTTGCGACTGCCTTGGTCGCGAAACGCACTGTCGAAGAACCAGGATCTCGTTGTGTCATCGGAGACTCCACAGCTAACAATGTTCATCTATTATACCCCGCACTGCGCCCCCTTTGCACGGGGAGAACGCGAAATGCTCGTTCCGGGGAGGGACGAGTCCGCGCGCGCGATCGAGGTCGAAACTACGCAGCGATGAATTTCGCCGCGAAGCTCGCGAGCACGAACACCACCGCAAGCGCGATGGTCGCATAAAACAGCACCTTTTCGAACCCGCGCCGGGTGTAGACCGTTCCGGACGATCCGTCTCCTCCGCCGAGCGCGCCGCCCAGCTCTGAGCCGGAGCGCTGCAGCAAAATGAGGCCGATCATCAAGATCGACACGATCACCTGCACCCAGGGAAGGGCATTCTTGAGCAGTTCCATGTAGGGAGGAGCATAGCAAAAGGGGTCCCGGAAGTCAAAAGAAAGGCGCCGCATGGGCGGCGCCTGAAATACGACTGATGTATTTCCTCCATCTATACAAGGGGATAGACAACGCTTCCCCAGATCTTGGTGATCTCCTTCGCGACCGAATTTGCCTCTTCGCGAGACAGGTCTTTTGAGGCAATGCCGCCTCCGCCGCGGAGTTCGACTCGAACGCCGAATCGTCCATGTAACCTTTCGTCGACGACAACACAGGCGATCTCCCACACGTCCACCGTTGCGAAATCTGGGAAGCCTCTGATGTTTTCGAAATCGTGCAGATCTACGTTGCGTGACATGTCATACTCCTTCCTTTGCAAGGACTTGTTTCCAGATCGCGGTGATCTGCTCGGCGATGTCATTCGCCTCCTGTTCTGATAGTAGGCCAATCGAACGTATTTCGCCTCCAAACGAGCATGATCCGCCACCACGGCGAAGTTCGATGCAGACCTCATAGAACTTAACGTATCCGCAAAAGTAGGAATCGGGGGTAATGGCGAAGATCTCACTGGCGTCGACTGGTCTCGAATGGGCGAAGCCGGCGAACTTGTGAAGTTCGATCAGTCTTTCGGGGTGCAGCATGGCCTGCTCCTTTTTTGAGATTGGTGTTACTCCGGTTTTACGCCGTCGGGATCCCGGATCGGCATGATGCTTTTGCCAGTCATCAGGAGATTGTTGTACCACTCGAGCTCCTTGGGGGAGAGGAAGGTCGGGTCCTTGAGCGACGCGCGGATCTTGGCGTACTTGTCGCTTGTCAGGCCGATCGCAGTTGCGACCTCTTCTTTTGTTTGGCCGGTGAGCTTTGCAATGCGCCGGAGTGCGACATGCGTGAGCATCAGTATTCTGCGCTCGACGAGAAGCGCCTCGCGTTCGGGGTGTCCGACGCAGAGGACGCGCCGTGCATGCTCCATCCGTTCGGCGACGAGTTCAACGGTGAGTTCCGGTTGGCACATGATTGCCTCCGTAGGTTGGTTGTGGGGAGCGACCTGTGCGCAATTGTATCATAAAATATAGAAATGTCAATGTTTTGACTCGCATGCACTGCGCTCATATAATACGTCCGCAATGGCCGTTCTCGGTCTTTGGATCGTGCAAGGGTCATGGGTGTTCTCTCGAAGCGACCAATCGGCCGCTTCCTGGGTTTCACCGGTTATGAGCATTTATCAGCGCTAATCGATAGCAATATGGCAAAAGGAGGAAAGTCGGCACAGCTCGTCCCCCTGGGCGACAAAGTGCTGATCAAACCGCTCGACGCAAAAGGCGAGCAGAAGACCGCTTCGGGGATCATTCTCCCGGGCAAGGAGGGTTCGGAGAAACAGGAAAAGGGCGAAGTGCTCGCCACTGGTCCGGGCCGCTTCGGTGACGATAATGAGCGCATTCCGATGTCCGTGAAGAAGGGTGATATTGTCCTCTATAAGAGAGGCTATTCCGCCGAGGAGATCGATTGGGAGGGCGAGGAATATGTTCTCGTCGCTGAGTCCGACGTGCTCGCACTCGTGCAGTAAACCCTGCAATTATCCATTTACAGCAAAACCGTATGGCAAAACAGATCCTTTCAGGAGAGGCAGCGCGCAAGGCCCTCAAGTCCGGCGTCGATAAGGTCGCCGGCGCGGTGCGCATCACGATCGGTCCGCGCGGACGCAACGTGGTCCTCGATAAGGGGTGGGGTGCGCCGACCATCACGAACGACGGTGTGTCGATCGCCAAGGAGATCACTCTTCCGTCGAAGATGGAGAACATGGGTGCCGAGATCATCAAAGAAGTCGCCGCAAAGACCGACGAGGTTGCGGGCGACGGTACCACGACCGCGGTCGTGCTCGCGCAGGCGCTGATCCACGAGGGCATGTCGCGCACGTCGATGGGAGCCAACCCGATGGGAGTCCGCCGCGGCATGGAAGCGGCGCTCAAGGATGCGATCGAGGAGCTCCACGCGATCGCGAAGCCGATCAAGACCGACGAGGAGATCGAGCAGGTCGCGACCATCTCCGTGGAGAGCCCGGAGTTCGGCAAGAAGATCGCGGAGACGATCAAGCAGGTCGGCAAGGATGGCGTGGTCACCGTCGAAGAGTCGCAGTCATTCGGCATCTCGTCCGAGATCGTCGAAGGGCTCGAGTTCGACAAGGGCTACGTCTCGCCGTACATGATCACGAACGCGGAGCGCATGGAGGCCGTCTATAAGGATGCCTACATCCTGCTCACAGATCGCAAGATCTCTTCGATCCAGGAGATCCTTCCGCTTCTCGAGAAGCTCGCGACGACGGGCCACAAGGAGCTCGTGATCGTCGCAGAGGATGTCGAAGGCGAGGCGCTCACGACATTTGTCGTCAACAAGCTGCGCGGAGGATTCTCCACGCTCGCAGTGAAGGCGCCGGGATACGGCGATCGGAAGAAAGACCTCCTTGCCGACATCGCCACGGTCACCGGAGGCACGGTCGTTTCGGAAGATCTTGGCATCAAGTTCGAGAATGTGACGGTCGAGATGCTCGGCCGCGCGGGACGCGTGATCGCGACCAAAGACAAGACGATCATCGTCGACGGCAAGGGCAAGAAGCCCAAAGTCGACGAGCGCGTGGCACAGATG
>DATIBL010000068.1:0-8754 GCA_035457505.1 Minisyncoccota bacterium
TACGGTCGCGATCCTTCTCCTTGGGATGAACGTCATCGATCCAGATGCGTTTATCGCAAAGAAGAATCTTGCGCGATACGCCGCGACGGGTCAGATCGATGCGTGGTATATGAGCAGGGAGCTTTCCGCCGACGCGCTGCCGTATACAATTCGCCTTCTCGACGATCCGAACACCAGCGTGCGCGACGAATATCTCCGGGGGCTTTTCTTCCGCTGGCAGCTCGCAGCACGCGGCGGCGAGGGGAGTTCACCGGAGGAAACATGGCTATCGTGGAATGTCTCCCGGGCTCGCGCCGAAGCGCTCCTCAAAAGCCGAAGCGATGCATTCGAGGCGTACGAGAAGGCCGAGAAGATCGAGCGATATGCCGAAGAGCAATAAGGAAGAAGCGGTCGCCACTGCTTCTCCGAAGGCTGCGTTCATTGCCGTCGCAATCGGCGGAATCCTTCTTGCGGCGACGATCGCGGCGTATCTGGGACGCATCCCGACGGAGATCCGTGCGATTCCATTTTACGACTCGATCGGACATTTCGTGCTTTTTGGCACACTTGCGGCAGCTCTCGATCGTGTTTTTCGCGAACGCATGATGCGCGGCATCCCGGTCGCTGCCTGGAGCGTGGGCTCGTACGCAATCCTCGACGAAAGCCTGCAATCGCTTTCGTCGATGCGCACGTTTTCTCTTGGGGATCTTGCCGCTGGACTCATCGGGGTCGCGGCCATGACCGCCCTCGGGAGATATCTTCGTCTCAGTAAGGGGATTCGGGAATCCGCAGCCAAAGAACTGCGCAAATGATTTGCGGGGTGCGTCCTAGATGCGGGGATATGCACACTGTTCACAAATGCAAGAATCTGTGATATAATCGGCCCCATATGAATACCATCGTCGCCACCGCAAAGCGGTATAAATGGCTCATCATCCTTGCCCTGATCATCGCAGGCGCAGCGGCTTATGCGGCCACCCGGCCGGCCCCAGCTCCGGCCTATGAGACGGTCGAAGCGCGCCGTACTTCGGTCGTGCAGGAAGTGAGTGTAACCGGACGCGTCGAGACTCAGTCGCAGGTCGACCTCTCGTTCGAGCGGAGCGGACGCGTGGCACGAGTCATGAAAGACGTCGGTGGTAAAGTCGCTCGCGGCGAGGTGGTGGTCCGCCTCGACACGACAGAGCTTGATGCACAGCTCTTGCAGGCGAACGCCAATATCGCATTCGAAGAAGCTCGGCTTACCGAGATCAAGCGCGGGACCCGCGAGGAAGATATCCGGATCGCCGAAGCGCGCGTAGCGAGCGCCGAATCCGCTGTCGCCGATGCCGAGAACAACCTCATCGACAAGACGAGCGACGCGAGGACGAAGAGCGACGATGCGCTCTACAACAAGACCGATCATCTTTTCGACAATCCCCGGACATCTAATCCGCAGATTCGCTTTGCGGTCACCGACCAGAAGCTGGAGTTCGCGATCGAGAACAGCCGCGTTGATATGTCTGCTGCGCAAGCGACACTCGCGGCCGCAAGCACCGAGCCGCATGCCGCTGCTGTCGCAACGCGGACGTATCTCGAGCAGCTTCGCGCCTATCTCGACAAGCTTGCGAGCGGCATCAATTCCGTCACTCCCTCGTCATCGCTCACGCAAACGACGATCGACGGCTGGAAGGCTGACGTGTCCGTTGCACGAACGTCCGTGAATGCTGCGCTCTCCGGACTCGTTGCTGCATCCGAAAAATCCAACATTGCCGACGCATCTCTCACGGTCGCGAAGGAAGAGCTCGCTGCAAAGCGTGCGGGCGCACTTCCGGAGACCATCGCTGCACAGGAGGCCAAGATCCGCGCCATGGATGCTCAGGCAGACGCCCTCCGGGCTCAGCTCTCCAAGATGTCCTTGGTCGCACCGATCGCCGGCATCATCACCAAGCAGGATGCCAAGGTGGGCGAAACCGTCACGGCAAATCAGCCGATCATGACGCTCGCGTCCGATGGAAAGTTCAAAATCGAGGCAAATATTCCGGAAGTCGATGTTGCCAAGATCAAGCGCGGGGACCGTGCGCAGGTCACGCTCGATGCGTATGGCTCGGACGAAATGTTCCCGGCGGAAGTCGCGATGATCGATCCGGCAGAGACCATCGTTCAGGGCGTTCCGACGTACAAAGTCACGCTCCTCTTTATCGATGCGGACGAACGCATCAAGAAAGGCATGACCGCCAATATCGACATCTCGACGGCGACGCGCGATTTCGTTATTGCGATCCCTGCGCGATCCATTGTGACAAAAGAGAACGGCAAGTTCGTGAAAGTGCTGCGCCCTGGAGAGCTGACTCCGAACGAGGTGCGGGTGGGAACGGGCCTCCGCGGTTCCGATGGGCTGGTCGAGATCACCGATGGACTCGCTGAAGGCGATCGCGTCGTCACGTTTGAGCGCGAACTCTAATCCTCGCTCCGGCATATGCTCGCGACGATCCGGGTAGCGTGGTTCCTCGCGGTGCGGCAGATTCGTCGCGCCAGTCCTTGGACGACCGCGCTTATCGTGTTCGTCATGATGCTGACGTTCCTGAACCTCGTCGTCGTGGGCGGGATTCTTGTGGGTTTGCCCCAAGGGTCGCAGCTTGCCTATGAGCGCGAATATTCCGGTGAGGTGCTGATCCGCTCTCTTCCGACCAAAGAGTACATCGAGCGATCGGAGGATATGATCAAAACGCTCCGTGCGTTTCCGGAGGTCGTTCAGATCTCTCCGCGCTATCTTACCGGAGGGAAGATCGAGGCGAATTATCGTACTGCCGTCGGCCCCAAGCAGGAGCCGGATGCGCTCATGATCCAGATCGGCGGTATTGATCCCGTGCTTGAGCACGAAGTGACCGGCATCGGAGAACTTCTTTTTGTCGGCGAGAATCTCGACCCAGAGGAAGAAGGCTATGTATTGCTCGGAAAGGATCTTCTTGAGGAATATACCGTTGGCGCGGGAATCATCGGCGCGGTGACGCTGACGAATGTCGGCGTCGGCTCAAAAGTGCGCGTCGAAGTGAACGGCAGTACCAAAGAGCTGATCATCCGGGGTGTTCTGTCCTCGAAGATCGGCGAGATGTCGACCCGCGCGTTTATGCTCGATACCGAGCTTCGGCGCCTTTCTGGGCGCACCGATCGCAATGTCGGCGAGATCGCGGTGCGGCTCCGCCCGGGTGCAAACCCGATGGCCGTGCGCGATGCGCTCAAGGCGAGCGGTTTTGCGGACGTGGCGCGCATTCAGACGGCTCGCGAATCGCAGGGAACATTCCTCGAAGATATCGAAGACACATTCGAGATTCTCTCGGCCGCGATCGGCAGCATCGGCCTCATGGTCGCGTCGATCACGGTTTTCATCGTTATTTTCATCAACGCCGTCACGCGCCGCAAATATATCGGCATTCTAAAGGGGATCGGCATCTCCGGTTCCTCGATCGAGCTCTCCTATGTGTTCCAATCGATTTTCTATGCGACATTCGGCGCGTTCTTTGGCCTCGTCATCATCTACACGCTTTTGGTGCCGTATTTTGCTGAGCATCCGATCGACTTTCCGTTCTCTGATGGCGTGCTCGCTGTTCCGATCGACGGCACGCTGATCCGGCTCGGTCTCTTGGTCGCCGTCACTGTGATCGCCGGTTATCTTCCTGCGCGCATGATCGTAAAAGGGAATACGCTTGATGCGATCCTCGGACGCTGATCCATTCTTCTATGAAAGCCATCGACGCCATCAACATCGTAAAGACCTACTCCTCCGGAGGGACGCAGAATACCGTCTTGAAGGGGATCACGCTCGCGATCGAGCAAGGTGAATTCGTCGCGATCATGGGGCGCAGCGGCGCAGGCAAATCGACGCTGCTCTATCAGCTCTCGCTCCTCGATCAGCCAACCTCTGGAGATATCGTGATGGATGGTATTTCCACGCGCAAGCTTTCCGAGAGTGCGCTAACCAAGATCCGACTTTCAAAACTCGGGTACGTCTTCCAGGATTACGCCCTCGTCCCAGAGCTCACTGCGCTAGAAAATGCCGCGATCCCGCTCCTTATGCAGGGGCATTCGGATTCCGTTGCGTATGCCAAGGCGCGTGTCGCGCTCGAAGCAGTCGGCCTTGAAAAGCGCATCAATAATCTCCCGAGCAAGCTCTCGGGCGGTGAGCAGCAGCGCGTCTCGATCGCTCGCGCGGTCGCCCATGCGCCGAAGATCCTCTTTGCCGATGAACCGACAGCAAATCTCGACTCCGAGACCGGAAGACGCGTGATCGACATCCTGCAGGCGTTCCATGAGCGCGGTCAAACCATCGTCATGGTCACGCATGAGGAGGAGTACGGACTTCTTGCCGACCGCGTGATACGATTGTCCGACGGAATGATCGAAAGCTACCGTTGATCTAAACCACCATGAAAGGCCAGAACGACCCAAAGCATCTCATCCAAACGACGCATATTGCGAAGGTGTTTGCCGACGAAGCATCCTCGACAACCGCGCTTTCGGATATCTCGCTCACCATCGGGCGGGGAGAATTCGTGGCGATCGTGGGTCCGTCCGGGTCCGGCAAATCAACCCTGTTGCACATCCTCGGACTGCTCGATCGCCAGACCGCCGGGCAGTACACCTTTGCGGGTGAAGAGACGACCCACTACAGTGATGATCGCCTCGCTGCGCTTCGTAATCGCACGATCGGTTTCGTTTTCCAGTCGTTCAACCTGCTTGCGCGGACCTCGGTACTTGAAAATGTTGCGCTCCCGCTCGCGTACTCGAGTGTTCCGCGGAAAGAGTGGGAACGCCGAGCGAAGGAAAAAGTCGAAGCCGTCGGACTCGCGCATCGCATGGAGCATGAGCCTTCGGAGCTTTCTGGCGGAGAGAAGCAGCGCGTCGCGATCGCTCGCGCGCTGGTACTTGAGCCTGAGATCATCTTTGCCGACGAGCCGACCGGCAATCTCGACTCCGCTTCCGGACGTGCGATCATGGAGATCCTTGAGCATCTCAACGACGGCGAGGGGAAGACCGTGGTCCTGATCACGCATGATCTTACCCTTGCGCGCCGAGCCAAACGGATCATCGCGATCCGCGACGGCAAGATCGAATGGGACGGCCCCTCAGCAAAATTCACCCCTTCATTTGCATGAAATTCCGATTTATCGCGCGCACGTCCGCCCGCGCCATCATCGCTAATAAGGTTCGATCGACCCTGACGGTGCTCGGGATCGTGATCGGTATAACTGCGATCATGCTCATTGTCTCGATCGGCGAGGGTGCACAGCGGATCATTCTAAGTCAGATCGAGGGAATGGGGGCAGAGACGATCGTGATCCGCCCTGGCCGCGACCCGCAGGGACCGTCGGATTTCGCGCAGACGCTCTTTGCCGATTCGCTCAAGCGTCGAGATATTGATGCCCTAAAACGCAAGGAGAATGTTCCGGATCTTGTTGATGTTGCTCCGGTTGTTTTCATTTCCGACTCCGTTTCATATCTCGGCGAGACCTATCGGCCCTCCATCTTCGGCTGGTCCGCGGATTTTATGCTCTCGATGGGTTCGGTGAAGCTTGGTTCGGGGGAAGCGTTCGATGAGACTGATATCAGGCAGGAGAGCCCTGTCGTAATCATCGGCTCCAAGGTCGCGCACGAACTGTTCGCGGCCGACGATCCGATCGGGAAATATATCCGTATCAAGGGAAAGAATTTCCGCGTGATCGGCGTGCTCGAGAAAAAGGGAAGCGCGGCGTTCTTCAATCCCGACGAACTGGTGGTGCTGCCGTACACCACCGCACAAACGTATCTCACCGGCGAAGACCACTATCAGGAGGTCATGGTGCGGGCTGCGAGCGCCGAAGCTGTTCCGCGAGCCGTCCGCGACATCAGCGCGACGCTACGCGAGATGCATTCGCTCGACGCCACAGAGAAAGATGACTTCTATATAGAGACCCAGCAGGGCGTGATCGATCAGATCGGCACGATCCTAACCGCGCTCACGGTCTTCCTCTCTGCGGTTTCAGCAATCTCGCTTTTGGTAGGTGGAATCGGCGTCATGAACGTTATGTTGGTGTCTGTGACGGAGCGGACGCGCGAGATCGGGCTCCGCAAGGCGATTGGCGCGCGAAGCCGCGATGTCCTCGCGCAATTCCTCACCGAATCGGTTTTTCTCACGATGCTCGGCGGTCTGATCGGGATCACGCTCGGGATCTTGCTCGGATTGCTCGCTGCTGTCGTGCTGTCGAGCACTCTCAATCTCGACTGGAACTACGAATTTCCGCTTGAGGCAACATTGCTCGGACTCGGTGTCGCCGCATTTGTCGGACTCGTGTTCGGTGGATATCCGGCGTGGAAGGCGTCGCAAAAGAGCCCCATCGAAGCGCTCAGATACGAATAGTATTGCCTCGTTTGCGTGGCTTGCGGGTCCATGCGAGAATGCCGCACGGACCTTCTTTTTGGTGCAGTTATGCTCCCACGTTCGATCGGAGTAACCGACGTGCCTACTGGCGCCGCAGCCAGTGCGCTTGCTGATGTGGTTCCCGCTGATGCGAATTTTCGCTTGCATGTCGGCGTTATGATGAACCGCAAGACGTTGCTCGGGCTCCCGACGCGCTGGAGTGCGATCTGGCCGCGCAATGTCGAGATCGCCGAGATCTTCACTGCGCATCCGCGCGTGCTCAATGTCCTGCACTATGCCGATTACAACGCCTCCGGGCTCACTCCGCCGCTTGCTGCGGCCCTCTGTTTCACTGGCCCGCATCTCCATGCCGTCCAGCTCGATATGATCTGGCCGGATGTCCGCGCTCTCGTTCGGTTTCGCGCACGGTATCCCTTCCTCGAAAGCGTGATCCTCCAGATCGGTCTGCCGGCACTCAAGATGTGCGGCGGCGATTGGCGGGCAGCATGCCGCGCTGTCGCCGCATACGGTGCGGCCATTGATGGCATCCTGATCGACATGAGTATGGGGCTTGGCGTTCTGCTTGATCCCGCACGCACCGACGAATGTGTCGCGATCGCGCGAGCTGAACTGCCGGACCTTCGGATCGCCATTGCCGGCGGTCTCGGGTCGGAAACCGTCTCGTTGATCGAGCCGATCTTGGCAAAATATCCCGGGATCTCGATCGACGCCGCTGGTCGTTTGCGGCCATCAGGGAATTCGTCCAAGGAAAAGCTCTCGCTCCCCATGGCTGAGGCCTACGTCCGAGCCGCTTCAGCGCTCTTTGTGCGATATCCGTAATATCCCGTGCCCGGAAGGGTGCGGTTTTTTGTTGCCTTGGAGTGCACACAGGGGCCGCCTTGATTCGCGCCGCAGCATTGTTATAATTGCCGCCGTATGAATCAAACGACATGGATTATTGGCGGCGGAGCGATGCTCATTTTTGCCGCGATCGGATTATTCTTTGCGACAGAAAAGGCAGAGAGCGGCGCGACAAGTGCTTCGCGAAATACGCAGGCTGCAGCAGCAAGCGAGGCTCTTCCCAAGGCGCCCGCGTCGGCCTATTCCCGTGCGGTCATCCATACCTCGAAGGGTGATATTACGGTTCGCCTCTATGGAGCAGACGCGCCAAAGACGGTCGACAATTTCGCGAAGCTTGTAAAAGAGGGATTTTATGACGGGATCAAGTTCCACCGCGTCATCAAGGGGTTCATGATCCAGGCGGGAGATCCGCTCTCGAAGGATGACACCAAGAAGGATGACTGGGGTACCGGCGGCCCGGGATACGACTTTGAAGACGAGATCAATACGCACAAGCTCGTGCGCGGATCGCTCGCGATGGCAAATCGCGGTCCGGATACGAACGGCAGCCAGTTCTTCATCGTGACGGCTCCTGCGACTCCTTGGCTCGACGGGAAGCACACCAATTTTGGCGAAGTGGAGATTGGCGCGGACGTGGTCGCTGCCATCGAGGCATCGCGCACTGAGGCGAATGATCGTCCCGTTGAACCGATCGTGATCACGGGGATCACTGTTGAATGATCGAGAGCGAACATTGCAGGGAAACAGAAAACCGCTTCATCGTTGATGAAGCGGTTTGGCTTTGAGGGGATCCGGGAGAATGTACCGCGATCCCGTACGAATGTGATCCAGCTTGCGCTGATAGGCGACGATATCCTGCAAAGAATATTCGGACTGGTAGAATTTATACATATCGAGCAGATCCGTTTCGTGCTCGCGAACGAGAGCAAAAAGGCGGATCAACCAGCCGTTCGGAAGCCGTCCGCTCGTGTGCGTCCGGTGGAGAGCAAGGTGGGCGGAGAGTCTGATGCGCGAGAAAACGAAACGCGCCGCAGCGTCGATATCAGTATCGCTGTCTGCGCTAGGTGCTCGCGGAAGCGACTTTTGTTTCGGGCGGGCACTCCGGCGTCGATCGACGAACCAGATGGTACCGACAAGGATGGAAAGGATCGTGACTGCCGCGATTGCCGGTACGGTCGGCCCGACAGTCAGCGCGAGCAGTGCCGCAAGCGAAAGGATCGCAATGAATCCGTACAGAAGCGCGCTCTTCATCGCAGCCGTCTCCAGTGGTCTATATTTGAGCGTAGCGTTTTTTCTCACGCTCGGCAATCGCTCGAGGGAGTCGCGGGATCAGTTCGCGCCCGGCGTCGAAGATGCTGAGTGCCGGTGTCCAATCGGGCAGGGGGTTTCGCCGTAGGAACAGAAGACACAGCAATCGTTCGGAAGGGGGACGATTGCTCGCTCGCAGTTTGGACAATGTGCGAAGGGAAGACACGCTCCCTCGGGCATCTCAAGCTCGCACGATGCACGACAGTGCGGGCATCGTATCGCGAACAGTCCGG